>NZ_JBHWJY010000033.1:0-44561 GCF_042731135.1 Streptomyces sp. NPDC059874 | reverse complement strand
CGGGGGGTACCGCCGCGTGCGGGCCCCCCGGGTGGCCGTGGTGGGCTGGCCCGGCCGCTATCGGGGGCCCCCCCACGGGGCGGCTTTCGGCCCCTTGTTGGGGGGGGGCGGGCACCCCGCCGCCCCACCGCCACCCGGCCGGCCCGGCACGGAACCGGGCCACTACCTGGAACGGGTGGGGGAGTTCGACGCGGAGTTCTTCGGGCTCGACCCGCAGGAGGCCGCGCTGACCGACCCCCGGGAGCGCCTGCTGCTGGAGACGGCCTGGGAGGCCTTCGAGGACGGCGGGTGCACCGGCAGCCGGCTCGACGCACTGCGCGCACCGGACGGAACCCCGCGCAACGTCGGGGTGTTCGTCGGCGCGGGAGCGGGCGACTGGCCGCTGCTCGCCGCCGAGGCGGGAGCGGCCTCGCGCGGCGGTCAGTGGGACATCGCCAACGGAGTGTCCCGGGTGCTCGGCCTGACGGGGCCCAGCCAGTGCGTGGACACGGCCGAGGCCTCGGTGCCGACGGCCGTCCACCTCGCGCTCGCGGCCATGGAGCGCGGGGAGTGCGCGGCCGCCCTGGTCGGGGGCGTCCACCTGCTACTGCACCCCTGGAGCCGCCGGCCGGGCGCGGCCGGCGCGGGCGCGGCGGGCGAGGCAGTGGGGGCGCTGCTGTTGAAACCGCTCGACCGGGCCCTCGCCGACGGCGACACCGTGCACGCCGTCGTCCGCGGCAGCGCGGCGGCCCACGCGCGCGACGGGGTGGCGCCCGCGGCGGCCCTGGCCCGGGCCGGGGCCCTGGAGGAGGAACCGGCCCTGCGGGAAACGGCGCCGTGCGCGCGGCCTTCCGTCGGGGGCGGCGGCCCGGCCACCGGACTGGCCCTGCTCACCCGGGCCGTCCTCCAACTGCGTCACGGCGTCCTGGTCCCCGCCCCGGGCCGCGAGGTCGCCGAACCCTGGAACCGCCCCGACCCGTCGGAACCCGCGGTGCCCCGCCGCGCGATCGCGGGCCTGCGCGGCGCCGGCGGAGTGGACGCCCAGGTGGTGCTGGAGGAATACGCGCAGGAGTACGCGGAGCACCACGCGGACCGGGCGTCGTCGCCGGCGCCCCACCGGCACGCCGCGGCCGCGCCGACCCGCGACCGCGTGGCCGGACGCGGGGAGCTGGTGCTGGTGTCCGGACCCACACCGGCCCATGTGCGGGCCACGGCGCAGCGGCTGGGGGAGTGGCTGCGGGCCGGTTACGAGGTGCCCGGCCTCGCGGCGGTGGCCCGCGGCCTGCGGACCGGGCGCGCCGCCATGGACTGCCGGCTCGCGTTCGTCGTGCACGGCGTGGAGGAACTCGTACGGGTCCTGGAGGAGGCGGAACCGTCGTGCGCGGACCTGCGCGACGGGCGCCGGGACCCGATGCGGCTGGGCCAGGCGCCCGAGACCGCCGACTACCTCGCCGGCCTGTGGCACGGCGGCCGGCTCGGGCAGCTCCGCGACCTGTGGCTGGCCGGGGTCGACGTGGACTGGGCCGCGTTGGAGACGGCACCCGGCGCCGGGGCGGTATCGGTCCCGATACCGCCGTCCGCCCTGCTGCGCACCGCCCTGTGGCTGCCGGCGCGGTGAGCGTCACCCGGTGAGCGTCAGCCTCTGGTTCTGTCCCGACGCGGACCTCGCCCCGGCGGTCTCCGCGACCCTCGCCGCCCACTGGCTCGACGAACAGGAGCGGGAGACCGCCTCCCGCTTCCTCTTCGAACGGGACCGGCGCCAGTACCTCGTGGCGCACACCCTGCTGCGCCGGGTGCTGGCCCTGGAGACCGGGATACCCGAGGCGGAGGCCGTCCTACGGCGCTCACCGCACGGCCGGCCCCACCTCCAGCCGCCGCCGGGAGGACTGCCGGGCGGGGGCGACGCGCCGGACTTCAACCTGGCCCGCACGCACGGCCACACCCTCGTCGGCGTGACCCGCGGCCACCGCATCGGCGTGGACCTGGAACACCTCGGCCGGGGTGCGGCGGCCCTGGACGGCATCGTCGAGGGCTTCCCGCGGGCGGAGCGGGACTGGATCGGCGCGGTGCCCGCCGGGCGTCCGCGCATCCGCCGGGCGCTGCGGCTGTGGACGCTCAGGCAGGCGTACGCGAAGGCGTGCGCACCCGACGGCGGGCCGGACCGCGCCCCGTACACCTTCACGCGGTCCGACGAGCGCGGCACGCTCGCCTTCACCGTGGACGGGGAGGGTGGCGACGGCGGGGAGGACCGCTGGCGCTTCCTGGAGTTCGAGCCGGTGCCGGAGATGCTCGCCGCGGTCGCCGTCCGCACCGCACCGCCCGCGGGCGGCCCGCCGGCGGTGCACCTGAGGCGGGGATTCCCCTGGGCGCGGTCGGCGCCACGCGTCCTGCGCCTGACCTGACCCGGGTGCCCCGAGTGACCTGAAACAGACCCCCGTTCCAGGGGAATTCAAGCGCCGTTCGAAGGGCCCGTGGCAATGGGAAATTCGGTGCCGGGCCTTCCGTATACGGCCTTCGCCAGCAACAACTCCCTTCGGGCGTAAGGAAATTGGAAGCCCGCTCGACGGCTGCTCAAGCTTCCGGAGGTTATTCGCGGAGTCCCGCTACCGTGCACGGGTCAAGGCTGGAAATCGAGGGGAACTCGACGAAAGTGACGGAGGAGACCATGCAGATTCAGGTTCTGGGTCCGTTGAGTGCCGAGGTCAACGGGGGCTCGATTGTTCCGACCGCCCGAAAGCCGCGCCAGATCCTGGCACTGCTCGCGCTCTACCCCGGCCGGGTCATGCCCGTACCGACACTCATGGAAGAGATCTGGGGGACGCAGCTGCCGCACAGCGCCCTCACCACCCTCCAGACCTACATACTCCAGCTGCGCCGACGCCTCGGAACCGCCATGGGACCGGGGGCCCCGGGCAATGCCAAAGAGGTGCTCGCCACCCGTCACGGCGGCTACCTCCTGCAGATATCCCCGGAGTCCGTCGACGTCCACGAATACGAGCAGCTGGTGACGCGCGGCCAGGGCGCCTTCGAACAGGGGGACGACGAATCCGCGGCCACGATGCTGCGCCGCGCCCTCGCCCTGTGGCAGGGCAACGCCCTGGTCGACGTACGCGTCGGGCCGATCCTGGAGATCGAGGTGATGCGGCTGGAAGAGAGCCGGCTCGTCACCACCGAGCGGCGCATCGACGCGGACCTGCGCCTCGGCCGGCACACCGAACTCCTCGCCGAACTCAAGGAGCTGATCGCCCGCCACCCCCAGCACGAGGGGCTGCACTCGCAGGCGATGGTGGCCTTCTACCGCTCGGGCCGCCAGGCCACCGCCCTCGACATCTACCGCAGGATGCGGGCCCGGCTGATCGAGGAGCTCGGGGTGGAACCCTCGCCCCAACTCCAGCGGCTGCACCACGCGATGCTCGCGGTCGACCCGGCGCTTGACGTGGTCGCCGGACCGCGGGGAGGCTCGACCTTCAATCTGTACGCGGCCTGAGCGGCCCGACCGACACGGGAAGGGCACGAGGATGGGCGTACGGGTGTGGTGCTTCGCGCACGCGGGGGCCGGGGTCTCGGCCTTCCACCTCTGGCCGAGGCTGATCGGACCGGGCGCCCTGCCCGACGCGTGGCTGCTGCCCGGGCGGGACGCGCGCCGCGGCCAGGCACGGGCGACCGACCGGCCCGGGCTGCTGGCGGACCTCGCCCCGCTGGTGGAATCGCTCGCGCGGGCCCGGGAACCGTACGTGCTGTACGGACACAGCCTCGGCGGCCTGGTCGCCCACGCACTCACCCGGCACCTGCACGACCGCGGACTGCCGCTGCCCGCCCTGCTCGCCGTCGGCGCCGTGCCTCCGCCCGACGGGCCCGCCGCGCTCGCCGCCTCCGCCGACCTGCCCGACACCGCACTGCTCAGACTCCTCGACACCTTCGACGCGGTGCCGGCCGGCACCGCACCCGGTGACCTCTGGCACCGCATGGTCTTCCCCGTCCTGCGCGACGACCTCAGGCTCGCCGGAGCGCTGCGCACCGACGCCATGGATACGGGGGCCGCCGATCCGCTCCCGGTGCCGATCCTGGCGGTCGCGGGACGCGAGGACCCCCTGGTCACGCCCGAGGTCGTGGCGGGCTGGGCCCGCTGGACGACGGGCCCCTTCATCCACCGCACCGTGCCGGGCGGGCACTTCTTCGTACGCGACCGGGCCCTGCCGCGCCTGATCGGGCGGGCCGCGCGGGTCGTGGGGCGGGTGGCGGCGCCGGCGCCCGTGCCCGCCGCGGCCGTGGTGAGGGGTCGGTGAGGCGGGCCGTCGTCACCGGCCTGGGCGTCGTGGCCCCGGGCGGGACCGGGGTGCGGGGCTACTGGGACCTGCTCACCTCCGGGCGCACCGCCACGGGGGCGCTGACCCGCTTCGACCCCTCCGGATTCCGCTCGCAGGTGGCCGCGGAGGCCGAGTTCGACGAACTGGCCCGCGGGCTCAGCCTGACCGAGGCGCTCCGGCTCGACCGCGTGGCGCAGTTCGCGGTGGCCGGGGCGCGGGAGGCACTGGCCGACAGCGGGCTGACCGGGCTGACCGGGGCGGCGGACCCGCTGCGCCGCGGGGTGTGCCTGGGCAGCGCGCTCGGCTGCGCGAGCTCCCTCGACCGGGAGTTCGCCACCGCTGCCGCCACCGCTGCCGCCACCGGCCGTGCCGCGGTCCGCTCGGCGGAGCGGCTGTACGACTACTTCGTGCCCTCCTCCATGGCGGCCGAAGTGGCCCGTACGGTCAGCGCGCAGGGCCCCGTGTCCCTGCTCTCCAGCGGCTGCACCTCGGGCCTGGACGCCATCGGGCACGCCGTCGACCTGATCCGCGACGGCACCGCAGACGTGATGGTCGCCGGGGCGAGCGAGGCGCCGATCTCACCGATGACGCTGGCCTCCTTCGACGCCGTCCGGATCGCCTCGCACCACCGCAACGACGACCCGGCGGGCGCCGCCCGGCCCTTCGACCGCACCCGCGACGGGTTCGTCCTGGGCGAGGGCGCGGCCCTCCTCGTCGTGGAGGAGCTCGAACACGCGCGGCGCCGCGGAGCCCACGTGTACGGCGAGATCGCCGGGTTCGGCTCGCGCAGCAGCGCCTTCCACATGACCGCGCTGCGCGCCGGCGGAGCCGACCTCGCCGAGGCCGTCCGGGCCGCGCTGGACGAGGCACGCTTGGACCCCGGCGCCGTCGACCACGTGGCCGCGCACGGCTCGGGCACCCGCAGCGGCGACGTGCACGAGACGGCGGCGCTCAAGCGCGCCCTGGGCGCCCACGCCCACCGGGTGCCGGTCAGCGCGGTCGCCTCGATGATCGGCTACTCGCTGGGCGCGCTCGGCGCCCTCGCCGTGGCCGCCTGCCTGCTGGCCGTCGAACACGGCGTGGTCCCGCCGACCGCGAACCTGTACGAGCCCGACCCGATCTGCGACCTCGACTACACCCCGGTCACGGCCCGCGAGCAACGCGTCTCGACCGCCCTCACGGTGGGCAGCGGCTTCGGCGGCACGCACAGCGCGCTGGTGGTGACCCGCGTCTGAGCCGGCACGCGATGGGGTACCTCGTCACAGGTCACCACCTACCGGGTCGCGGGCCGGACGGCGGCTGTGGACTTTGGCCTCGCCGGTGTGGGGTGCGGTGACGACGGAGTGGTCCGGGACGGTGCGGATGGCGAGGGTGACGCCGCTGTTGATCCGGGTGTGGCGGCCGATGGCGACGCCGGGGCCGAGGCTGATGTTGTTGCCGGTCTGGGTATGGTCGCCGATGAGCGCGCCGAACTGGGGGGGTGCCCCTATGTCTTTGGTCAAGCTGGTCAGGTGTGAGTTCGGGGCGTCTGGAACGATGTGTCCGTGCATGCTGATGATCAGGTTGGTGAGGGTGTCCCCGCGGAGCTCGCGGTGTTCCTGCAGGGTGCGGTTGACGGACGCCCGGTGAAGATCGGTGCTTCCGTGTGTGAGTGCGGTGGCCGGGTGTTTTTCGTGCTGGTCAATGCGTCCGGAGCGGAACGGGAGTGCTCTGTCTGCGGCAGCCGTGCGTTCATCGCGGATAGCGAGGAGTACTGGAACGAGGAGTCCTGGGAGGACGACGAGCCCGGTGCGGCCGGCTGCCCCTGCGGGAGCGAGGAATTCGAGGCCGCGGTCGCGTTCTCACTCGGCGACGACGGATCGGTCCGCTGGGTAACCGTGGGCTTGCGGTGCATCAAGGATGGATTCTGTGGGGTCTATGCCGACTGGAAGATCGACTACGGTCCCACGGATCACCTCCTGACCATGGTTTAGGTCTGCGGAGCGACCGTCCGAACAGGCTGTGGTTCGTAGAAGGTTCCGTCCCGGAGCATCGCGAAGAGGACATCTGCCCGGCGTCGTGCGAGGCAGAGCAGGGCTTGCGTGTGGTGCTTTCCCTGAGCGATCTTCTTGTCGTAGTAGGCCCGCGATTCCGGGTCCCCCAAGGCCGCGAACGCGGAGAGGAAGAAAGCCCGTTTGAGCTGCTTGTTTCCTCGTCTGGAGGGCTGTTCGCCGCGGATCGACGACCCCGAGCTGCGGGTCGCGGGGGCGAGTCCGGCGTAGGCGGCGAGGTGGCCTGCGGTCGGGAAGGTGCTGCCGTCACCGACCTCGATCAGGATCCTGGCTCCGGTCCTGACGCCGACTCCCGGCATGGACGTCAGGACCTTCGAAAGAGGGTGAGCCTCCAGGAGTTCCTCGATCCTCGTGGCCAGCAGTTTCCGCTGGTCAAGCACGGCCGTCAGCGAGCCGGCCAGGCTCGGGACGATCAGCGCTGCCGCCTCGGTCCCCGGAACGGTGACGGTCTGTTCGTCCAGAGCGGTGAAGATGTCCTCGACCAGCCGCTCGGCCATCCTCGGGGCCTTCGGCCGTAACAGCGTGACCAGCCGTCGCCGCCCGGCCTTGCGGATCTGGGCCGGAGAACCGAACCGCTCCAGCAAGACCAAGACGGCCGGGTGATGCAATCGCGGCCCCAGCACCCGTTCCAGCGACGGATGGATCTGGGTCAGCAGGCCGTGGAGCCGGTTCGCGACCCTGGTGGCCTCGCCGGCCAGGTCGTCGTCGAAGCCGACGATCATCTCCAGCTCGGCGATGGTCTCGTCCTCGCCGTCGATCGCCCGCAGCGTGTGGGGCATCGCCCGGGCCGCGTCCGCGATGATGAACGCGTCTTTCGCATCCGTCTTGGCCTCGCCCGGGTAGAGGTCGGCGATCCGTCGCATCGTCAGCCCCGGCAGGTAGGCGACCGGGCAACCCATATCGCGGGCGACCGCCAGGGGCAGGGCTCCGATCGAGGCCGGCTGGTCGACCACGACCAGCACCGTCCCGTGCTTGGCCTGGAGTTTCGCGAAGAGCTCGCGGAGCTTGGGCTCCGTGTTGGGCAGCCGCTTGTTGAATGCCTTCTTCCCGGCCGGGGTGACGGCGGTGGCGTGGTGTTCGCCCTTGCCGACGTCCAGGCCGAGGAAGACGTCGATGTCGCTGGTGTCGATCACGTGCAGGCCCCTCCGCTCACGTTCTCGTCCGGCCTTGCCTCGGCACCGAGCTGCCACATCCACGTTACGGAGAGCTCTTCCGGCTCGGGTAGGCCGGTGCTCAAGCCCCTCATCAGCGGTCCGTCGATACCTCCGGACCCGGTGACACCACCCCCCGGATCATCAAGAACAGGAGGGGGAAGTCATGCCGGACCCGAAGGCCGGAGGCCCCATTGCGGAGCCACGAAAAAGGTAACGGGGGGGGCGGATGACGACCTCGCGTTCCGGGTTGCGTATGTCGTCGCACATGTTGATCGCGGCGACCGTCACCCCGGCGGACAGGTGCGCGCCGGTGCCGACGATCGTGCGGTTGATGCCGATGCGGTGGCCGAGGACCGCGCCCGCGCCGACTGCTCGGCCTGCGGCGGCGGTTGGCCGGACTCGGCGCGGACGCGGCGATCGTGGGGATGCTGGACGCGGCGATGGACGCCGACCGGATCATCAGCGCCACCCTCGGCGGCACCGGCGGGCCGCACCCCCTTGCGGAGTGGGTGCACACCCGGGACACCGCGCACATGCTCGCCTGGGCCCTGACCGGGACCCGGCCGCCCTCTCTCGCCGGGATCCCCTCTGCCCGACGCAGAGGTCCGGCGGCAGCGTCTCCGGCCCTCCCCGTGCGGGACCGGGCCGTGTTCTTCGAGCGCCTGCGGACCACGGTCGAAGCGGCCCCTCGTGCCGATGCCCAGGGGGTTCTCCTCCACCGCCAGGCCCTGTACCTGACCTCGTACGACAAGACTCCGGCGGCGGCGGCCTGGACGGCGCAGGCCCTCCACGCCCGGCGGGGACTCCTCGCCCGGCGCGGGTGGACACCGCAGTGGGCGGAGGCCCGGTCGACGGCCACCGCCCTGGCCCGGCTCGGCGACCCGGTGCCCCTGCTCGACTTCATCGAGCGGGCGATGGTGGACGACGACGCGGGCGAGGCCGCGAACCTGAACTACTGGGCGTACTGGCTGGGCGGCACTCCGCTGCCGCAGTCCGACGACCTGTTCATGCGCGACCGGCAGCTGACCGGCTGGGACCCCGTCACGCTGCTGCGCGGGCTGACGTACGGAATGCACCATGCCCCCGGGTACGTCGACCTCTACGCGCACACCATGTGGGCCCTGCTGACGGCCCATCCGTGGCTCTCGCAGGCATCTGGCGTGCTGGCGCGCGACCTGGCAGAGCGTACGGAGCGCCTGTTGGACGGGGGCGGCATCTCGGAAAGAGCCCGCCGTGAACTGAGCACCGTGAACTACGTTCTACGTGATCGAACCTGAAACCGGAGGTCACCACATGGCAGCAGACTCAGCAGACGAGACGGCGAACGCACAGGGAACCGCCGGATTCCTCTTTGAGATGGGCGTGCTCAAGAATGCCAAGCGGACCGGCTGGTGGTTCACCGGGAACAACAACCCCGAGTCGATCGCGGAACACTCGTTCCGCGTCGGCATCGTCGGCGCCGTGATGGAGGGCGTGGACCCCGCCAAGGTGGCCCTGATGTGCCTGTTCCACGACACGCAGGAGACCCGGATCGGGGACATCCCCCACATCGGGCGCCGCTACATCGACGCGGCGACCAACGAGACCGTCACCGCAGACCAGGTCTCCGCCGCGCACCCGGCGGTGAAGGCCGGGGTACAGCGGGTCGTCAGCGAGTACGAGAACGGTGACACCCCCGAGGCGATCGTGGCCAAGGACGCCGACAAGCTGGAGTGCCTGGTGCAGGCGGTGGAGTACCGCGCCCAGGGCTACAGCCTGGTGCAGGACTGGATCGACACCTCGCTCAGCAGCCTCAAGACAGCCTCTGCGCAGGCCCTCGCCGAGGCCGCGCTGACCATGTCCCCACTGGAATGGCGCAAGACGTTCCTGGGAGAGTGACCGTACGGGCCCAGCCCCGTCAGGCGTTGTGAACACGAGCCACAGAAAGCCGGCCCAGACGATGCCCGCCATGCGGACTCCGGTAGCAATGTGGGCATCAGCCAGCCCCGGTATCAGCCACGCTGACTGGTTTTGCTGGTCCTCCCGCGCCGACACGGAGAGTACTGGTGCTCGCTGGGCGGTGGAACCACCTGGGAGCGCTGTCGTGAAGCGACAGGGCGAGCAGCAACAGCCCTCCCACCAAGGGACGTAGCCCCAGTCGGCGTGCGGGCTCCGGGTGTTGGTGTTCCTGATGGCGGACATAGAGGACGCAGCCCCCGAGAGGCTTTGACCTGCGGAAACTGGATAAGGATGGGCATCCTGGGATGCCCATATCGGCACCCTGGGATGCCATTACGTGGCGTGTGTGGTCATGTCATTGGTGGTCGGTGAAGGAACCGCAGGATTCGTTCAGTTACCACTGACGACATGACACCTGCGGTAATGTCTAAGGGGATTCGGATCACACAAGTCGGGGGTCGGAAGTTGCCAGGGAATCCGCGCAGCACCCGCCGGGAGCTGGTCAACAGGCAGACCGGTGAACTGCACGAGCTGTGGGAAGACGAGCCTTCGCGCCGCTCGTACAACCTCGGTGGCCGGTTCGGGCAGTTCTCCTTCGCCCGGATCATGGCCATGCTGAGCAAGGACTCCGGTCTGACCGGCGACGACTTCCGGGTGTTCTTCTACTGCGCAATCCAGACGTACGAGCAGGGCGGAGCCACGGCTGTCGAGGCTGCCGCGTACCTTGGGCTGACGCCTCAGGGAACGAGGAGGATCGCGAAGAAGCTGGCCGAGAACAAGATCTTCCTCGTCGCCGAGACCGTGGGTCGCACGATCAAGTACCGGGCCAGCCCCCACATCGTGTCCAGCCTCACCGGCGAAGAACAGTCGGAAGTAGCGGCCGCCTACCACTTGCCTACTCTCCCGGGGAGACCCGACGCAGCACCGAAGGACGAACGCCATGTCACGCCAAAGCCCGTACCCCGAGCTCGAAGCTCTGCGTCTGCGGATAAGCGGACTGTCGCACCTGAAGCAGAACTTGCTGATGACGTACGCGATCTTCGGCGGGATGGACCGCGCCGTGGAAATGACGGCCGCCGAACTGGCTGAGATCGTCGGCGTTCCCGCCTCGCACTTCTCCCGGAGCCGACGGGAGCTGGAGGCGGAGGGGTGGCTGGAGTTCACGCACAAGGAGGGCCAGGTGAAGTTCTTCCGTCTGGGCGCGAAGGCCACCGGCCGGCGCGTGGTCGTTCCTCTGCGGCGGGTAAGTGGCTGACGTTTGAGACGACCCCCTCAAGGGGGATGACCGCGGTGGTTCAGCCTTCGTGGTCGTCGTGGTCGTGCAGGCGTTGGTCGAGGTCGGTGACCCAGTTCTGGGCCCAGGCCCGCAATTCGGCCGTGTCCGTCTCGGTCAGGCCGTACGCGGCGAACTCCTCGTCGTCGGCCCAGTCCGCTCCGGCGAGGCGGTCGCGGAGGTCGGAGAGGCGGAACTCGTCGCGGCCGTGGCGTTCGCCGAGCCGTTCGAGCTCGTTGGTGGTGCGGTGTGCGGCGGCGGCATGGACGTCGATGAGGTCGCGTACGGCGCCACGGTTGGCGAGGGCGCGGACCTTGGTGCCGATCACCGAGTCGAGGGCGAGTACCGGGCCGTACTCGGTCTGGGCCGGGGGAGCCCAGAAGTGCTCCTTGAGGACGTCGACCTCGCAGTCCTCGCCGGTTTCCGGGTCGGTGACCATGAGGCGGGCGGAGAGCGCGTCGACGTCGATGACCCGCACCCGCCATCCGCGCGCCGCCAACTCGCGGCGAGCACTGGTGGCTGCCGGGTGGTGGACCCGCCTGGGAGCGCTGTCGGGAGCGACGGGGCGAGCAGCGAACGCCCGCCGGGGTGTAGCCCCGGCGGGCGTTCGGGGCCCGGGACCCCGCGAACCCCAGCCCACGACGGAGCGAGGGTGGCTGCTTTGTTGCCGGTCTGGGTGTGGTCGCCGATGAGGGCGCCGAACTGGGGGATGTCGCACCGGTAGAGGCCGGTGCCGGTGCGGATGACGACCTGACGGTCCGGGACTCGACGCCCCTGCGAGCGATGTGGTGACGGATTCCCCGACCGCGGAGCCATCGGCGCAGGTAGTCGTAGTCGTATCCCTTGTCGGCGTGAGTTTCGCTGGCCTTCGGCGCCGGGGGCTGCGGCGGGACCGGATGGGTGGGATGCCGCGCATGAGCGGTTTCAGGACCTGACTGTCGTGCATGTTCGCAAGGTGCCCTTGCCCCTTGTCGGCGTGAAGTCGCTGGGCGTTGCCGGCGCGGTACGCGGATCGGCGGGATCCCCTTCGCCAGTGGGATCAGGGCCTGGCTGTCGTGCAGGTTGGCGCCGGAGATGCCCCGCGACAGGGGCAGACCAGTGCGCTGGGTTACGAGATGACATCCCGCCCGTCAGTTCCCCCCTTTCAGCGCCCGCATGTTCACCGAGTCGATCGCACAGCGCGACCAGTCGAGCTCGCCGTGCGAGCCGAGTTCGTCCAGGATCAGCCGGTGCAGTTTGGCCCACGCGCGCGCCGCGCTCCACTCGGTGAAGCGGCGGTGCGCGGTCGGCCCGGACGGACCGAACACCGGCGGCAGCTGCTTCCAGGTACAGCCCGAGGCCACATAGATGATCGCCGCGAGCACGGCGCGGTCCCCGTACCAGCGACGCCCGCCACCCTGCGGCCGCGTCGGTGCAGGCGGCACCACCTGTAGGAACAACGCCCACAACTCGTCCGGCACCAGCCGCTCCACCGGATCCATGCCCCGGAGCGTATCGGCGATCACGCCAAATGACTCCAGCTCTAAAGGGGCAACCCTCGCGCCCTTCCAGTCTCGGAACACCGCTCCAGTTCCTTGAGCGCACAGCTGTATCCGGACGGAGCCAGTGGGGTAGGCAGCCGGCGCCCAGCGGACCCTCGGTTCGCCTCAGGTGTTGGGTCGAGCGCGCCGGGTCGGGGGTCATGAACATGACTGAAAAATCGCCATCGGACCCGCACAGCCGCCCTCACGGCTGGGCGAGTTGGTCCGCGAAGGCACGAGAAGGAGCACCCGGCCCGCCCGGAGCTCCTCCGCGCTCTGGGCGGCGACGAGACTCTTCCCGGACCCGGTGTCGTGATCATCTGAGTCCTCAGCCCGGGTGGAGAGACGGCTGATCTTGCAGGCAACTCCAGGGCACGCAGTACCGCGTCCACGGCTTCTCGCTGGTGTGCACGGAGTTCGTTGACTGCCATTCCGATCTCAGTTCTCCCTGCGGGTCGCGCGGCAGGACTCGCACGGCCGGAATCGCGAAGCCTGCACGTAGACAGCGTGATTGCGCGTTTGCAGGCCCTTCGTGGTCTGGGCGTGAGTGTTGGAAGTGTTCCGGGCCCGGCTGTCTGCGGCAGTCCCGGGGTCAGCGGGAACCGCCACGTTGGCGCCGGATCAGGAGATAGGTCGCCGCTCCTGCGGCTGCGAGGACGGCGCCGCCGATCAGCCAGGAGGTTGACTGTCCAGGCTCGCTCGCCTGGGGCGGGGCGGGGTCGTGGCAATCCGGTGCGGCTGGGGTCACGCGGTAACGGGCCCAGATCTTCGCGGGTTTGCGCTGCTCGTTCCAGTGCACGGTGTAGAGACCGGGCTTCGCGTCGCATCGGATCTGGACGGTGGCGGACGCCAATTTCGCGCCGTGCATCACTACCGGCCGCGTGAACGCCGGGGATGACAGAGTGACTTCCCCGTCGTTCGCCATCGCCAGCCCGTCCGTGGCTTTCAGCTGCCCCCCAGCCTGTATGGAGCGCACGTCCCAGGGCGAGGCCGGCCAGACACCGTCATCAGGCCAGTGCTCCTCCTGCGACACCGGTGGTAGTTCGGCCACCCGCCGTGCGCAGTCCGCCTGCTCCGCCTCGTCGGCTGGCGACACTCGGACGCTTCCCCACAATGTGTCGATCTTGGGCATGTTTTCGTCGCCGACGGGCGGGGCGAACCGCACCTCGTAGGAACCGGGGGCGGATGAGCACGAGACCGTCACCACTGCCACGAGGAGGCTGTCGTCCCTCCGCAAAGTGCCGTCGGCGGCAAAGGCCGGCGAGGTCACCCGTACGCCGTTGAACGCGTCCCCGGAAACCTTGGCCTTGGCTGTGACGGTGATCCGTTCACCGGGCCGGACGGGCAGCTCCGCACCGCTGGGTAGCGGTCGGGGCGGATCCACGGGAGGCGCCGCTAAGGCCACTCCCGTTGCGCCTGACAGCAGTAGCGTCAGCACGGTTGCTGCGACGGCCCTCGTCCCGTTCGTGGCCATAAAGCCTCGCTTCATCTCCGTTGACGATCTTTCAGATCGCTGCATACCCTGCCCCCTTATCGAACTGACGCACGATTATGTCTGCCGTGATGCGTCCTCACCTTCTCCAGGAAGTCAGTGCCTTGAGATCCAAATGGTTGACCATATTCGCTCTCAGCGTTGCCACTGTCTTATTTGGGAGCCATGCCGCTGTGGCCGCGGGTACGCCATCGCCGACCGCTTCGGCTTCCGCTTCCCCGTTCGTCTTGCCCTCTCCCTCCCCCTCCGGATCCCCTTCCGGATCCCCGTCCGTGTCACCGCCGCACGCACCACCGAAGTCCGCGTCCTCCTCAGCGGCTTCCTCACCACCACCGACGCGGCGCGCTTCGCCGCCGACTTCGCCCTCCGCTTTCCCCTCCACTTCTGCGGAAGAGGAATTCTGGACCGCTGAGCGGATGGCGCAAGCCGAGCCCCTCGACCCTTTGCGCAGTGGGGGATCTGCTGCGGGCGATTCCTCGCCCGCAGCCCAGGGCCTGGCCGCTGCCGCCCCTGCGGGCACGCCGACGGCGGTCCACTTCGACGGGCTCCCGATGGTCGGGACGTTCTTCTTCGACGGCACGCCGGTGAGCGGCACCAGCACGTACTGCAGTGGCAGTGTCGTGCGCAGCAAGGGCAAGAACCTGGTGCTCACAGCCGGCCACTGCGCGAACGGCCTGAACGCCGCGACACACCGTATCTTCGTGCCGCAGTACCGCTACGGCCTCCATTCGAGCGCGCAGCCGTGGGGTGTCTTCCCGATCTCAGCCGTCTACAAGGACCCCCGGTACCCCAACGGCGAGGCCACGAGGGGCCCGCTGTCCGACCTGGACTTCGCTTTCGTCGTGGTCACACCCAATGCCAAGGGGTCGGTCGAGAATGTCACGGGCGCGCTGACCTTCACGCCCGTGACCACGTACGAGCACAACGTGAAAGTGGTCGGATACCCGTCCAGAGACTCGGAAAACAAGACCCACAGAGCCATCACGTGCGATGTGCCTACCACCCGTCTGTACGGGTTCCGTCAGATGAGGATGGAGTGCAGCGGATACTACGGCGGCGTCTCCGGCGGTCCGTGGATCAGGGCATACGACCCGAAGACGAACACCGGACAGGTGATCGGGAACGTCGGCGGCGAGGGCGGCGGCGGCGACGTTCACTGGATCTCGTACTCACCGATCTATGGCAAGGACGCCCAGGACCTCTACAACGACGCCAACAGTGGCATCGGACCTGGCAACGTCAAGCGGCCGAATCCCTACCAGGGCGTGACGGACGGCCCGGTCCTGCCGGGCAGTGGTGAGACGTGGAAGCATGCCAAGCAGATAGCCTCCGGCGACTTCTCCGGCACGGGCCACAGCGACCTGCTCGTCATCTGGACCGACGGCGAGGTCACGCTCTACCCCGGCGACGGCAACGGCGGGTTCCGGCCCGAGCGACAGCTCCTGGCACCCAACGCGTCCTGGAAGCCGGCCGCCACCATTACGGCGGGGGACTTCGCCGGCTCGAACCAGTTCGACCTGATGGTCCGCTGGGACGACGGCAGGATGACGTTGCACGCCGATGTCGGCTCCAACGGCCTGGGCATCGGCACCGAGATGGCACCCTCCGGGTCCATCTGGAGCCACGCCACCCAGATAGCAGCCGGCCGGTTCAACGCCTCGACCTACGTCACCGACCTGATGGTGCGCTGGTCGGACGGCGAGCTCACCCTCTACACCAACGTCGGGGCCGGCACCCTGGGACAGGAGTACAAGCTCAAGGACCCCAACGACACCTGGAAGGGCGCCACCCTGTTGACCGCCGGGCAGTTCTCCGGTAACCAGAAGTGGGACCTCATGGTCCGCTGGTCCACAGGTGAGCTCGACAACTACGTAGGCACCACCACCGGCGGCCTCGGCCGGGAGGAGCCCATCCACGGCCCCAACAACACCTGGACCCACAGCGTCATAATGACCACCGGCCAGTACACCGGCGACGGCCTCACCAACGACCTCATCATCCGCTGGACCGACGGCGAAACCACCATGTACCGCGACACCCGCATGAACAACCTCGGCACCGAACGCATGCTTACCCCACCCGCCTGACCCATGACCGATGATGAGACCGCGCGGGCCGCCTGCACGCGGCCCGCGCGGTCTCATCATCGCCCTGAGGTTCGCTTGGGCAGCGCCCTGGGGCACGCGCCCGTGCAGACCGGGGCGCCTCAGTCGCCGGTGAAGACTCCACTCAGCTGAGCGGGAGGACTGAGCGGAAGGAATGAACGGGAGTTCGCGATCTTGCAGGCCACCGGCCCGATGCGACCACAAATTTGGCCCGGGACCTGGGACTTCTTCTCGGCCTTCTGAGCTGCCTCCAGTGTGGCCCGGTGGGCCTTCGCCTTCCAGGCCGACTCCGCACAGCTGGCGCGTTCACTGTGTCCAGGACCGCTAACGCGTTGCGTGGCCCCGTGTAACCGCGGGGCGGCACGTCGTGATCCGGATACGCAGAGCCCCACCCGACTCCTTGACCGCGAGGACGTCTTGAGCGGCTTCCCGTCCGGGGTCGTCACCAGGACGCTGAAGTCAGCTCATCGAGCAGCGAGCGAAGCCGCGGGCGGACCGGGTCGCTGTCGCCCATGACTGGATCGTACGGCCGCTGGCGTGCGACAGCTGGCGTGCGGGTCGTGCGTCGAGTCCAGCCACGGTGACACACGCCCCGCTGCTTGATCCGCCAGCCGACTGGACCGCCCGGACAGGGCTGCGCGGCGAGTTGCTTGCGCTCTTGGTCCTATTCGCGCGCTTCGCCGACGTGCCGGAGGGTGAACGGTCCGGCCGGTGCGGGGTCTGTGGCTCCGGGCGATAGTAGGGACGTACGCATGATGCCAGCCGCTCACTTGTTGTCGGGCCGGTACAGCAGGAGGTCGCCGGGTTGGCAGCCGAGCGTCTCGCAGAGCCTGGTGAGAGTGCTGAAGCGAACGGCCTTGGCACGGCCGTTTTTGAGGATGGAGAGGTTCACACTGGTGACGCCGACTCTGGCGGCTAGTTCGGTCAACGTCATGCCGCGTTCGGAGAGCAGTTCGTCGAGTCGGAGCTGAATCGCGTGCGGCTCACCGTTGGTCTCCGCCATCAGATCGTCGCCTCGATGTCCTCGCGCATGTCGGAACCGTTGCGGATGACAGAGCTGAAGACCAGCAGGGAGAGCCCGATGAAGACGGCGAGGTAGGGCGCCGTCCAGAGGTCGAACCAGGAGAACGCCGAGTACGGCGCTTCGCGGGTGAGCGTGGCCAGCAGAGCAGCCTGCGCGTTGGCCTGGGCGACCTCCGCGGTGACACTGCCCACGATCAACCACCAGCCGAGCCTGCGCATCCTGGTCGCGCTGTCCCTGGTGTAGACCCCGTCCCGGCCGGCGGTCCGCAGGAGCATGTTCAACAGGAGCAGCCCACCGACCAGCATCAGCATCCACGGCAGTTCACCGAGAGTGCTGAGTGTGCGTTGGTAGGCACTCGCGCTCACTGCGCAGTACTGGGGAATGGCGCTGACCTGCGAACCGTCCAGGGTGGGGAAGAGCGCGGTGGTATCGGCCGAACGCCCGTTCATCCACGTGGCGGTCACGCATCCGTCGCCTCCCCAGCCCATGCGTACGTCGGTGAACAGACTCAGGACGAACGTGACGACGGTGAGCCCAGCCAGGACGCGCAGGGTGCCCTCCACGGTCGAAGCCAGGGGGCCGATGAGTTTCGGCTCTTGGGGCATCGCCACCACCTCATGTATCGTTTATCGATAGTATCGATAAACGATACATGATCGGGCGGGTGGTGACACCGTGTCTGCTGGAACAGCAGATCCGACCTGTGCTCAAGTGGGTCCGGTTTTTTGCAGGCGAGGCGTCACAACCGGCTGCGATTCCATCGGGTGAGGCGGTGTCCCCTTGGTAGCGGCGCCTCACCCCCCAACCTCTGGAGAGCTCATGCTGAACATCATGGGGCCGGGCCCCGTCCTCGCGACCCTGGTGCTGATCGCTGTGGTCGTTGCCGCTGGCCTGGGAGTGCGGGCCTGGCGCAAGCGCCGCTGACCCTCCGCCCCGACCCATGCGCAACCGTCCGATGCGGCCCCCTGTCGATGTCGACGCTCGGGAGGGTCGCGTGTGCACGCATAAGGCGGCCCGGTGTCGGTTCGACCGGCATCGCATCGTCCACCGCTTGATCTGCTGTAGTCGACCCGCATGATCGGCCTGTTATTGCATGCATGGCTCGAACCTTTCCGTCATGCTCAGGTAAACCTCAAGGAATGGTCGTTCCTATTGATCTGGTTCGCCTCAGCGTGGAACTGTCATGGCTGTGCAGGGAGTTGAGGGGAAAAGCAACGACCTCTGCATGGGGGAATTGGGGGATGGTCGCTGGCGTGAGCCTGGACGGCTGTTGTCTGTCACCCCGCTCTATTCACCTGATCACGAGACGGCGGAGAGCGGAATTATGTCCATCACCACGAAGAACAAGATCGCAACCAGGGCGGGACTGACTGCGTCGGTCGCTACCGCGTTACTCCTGGCGGGTGTGGGAGCTGCTGGCGCCGCGCCCGTGCCGATCGACCCGGTCGAGAGGTACGAACTCTACCTGTCGGAGAAGGTTGCGGCCGGAGTGCCGGAGGCGGCCGAAGTCATGAATGGCTTCAAGGCACTCTCCGACGAGAAGAAGGAAGACTTCGTCGGGTACATCAACGACCCGGAAGTGAACAAGGCGTTCGTGGAAGCGCTCTCCGGCGCCGGCGGGCCGTCGGACACCCCCGTGAACGAGGAGAACTTCGTCACGGAGACCCGCAAGGTGCTTCACGGCGGGGACGTAGTCATCGAGAGCGAGCACAGCACGGGGACGGCCGCCCCGGCCGCCCCGGCCAAGGCGGGCTTCTCGGCCCTCGGGTGGGCGGGCGACCACTCGGAATGGCACAGCGTCTCAGACACCGTCCTGGGCATCAGGGTCACCACAGTGACGATCGGCGTGAACTACCGGACCTCGGCGTGGCGAACCCTTGAGGTCTACAGCGGTTGGGCAGGGCAGTCCAACTTCGTCCCCGGCGTCACGTTCTCCAACAGCCCGGTCCAGAAGTGGATATCTGTCGACCCGGGCAACAACGCCCACGCGGAAACCGTCTGGAAGGGCAAGATCGCCGGAACCTACTCCTGGTCTGCCCGGCATCGCGTGTGGGCCGACCAGGACGGCTACCAGGGCGGATACCTCAAGAGGATCTGAAACCCGATGGGGAACCAGGCGGAATGCCCGATGCGCCATCGAACATAGACGCCGATGCGGGGTGGAGCAGCATGGCCTCCACCCCGCAGCGGCGCATCTCTGACGATATTCAAGCGGCCGGTTTGAGTTCCCGATCTCCGCGCGCTCGCCTTCGAGTCGGACGGGTTCGGCCGAGTAGGCGAGGTGCCGCACACCGTACTCATCGAAGGACTGCTAAAGCGTGCAGGCGGCTCAGCAGACGACTCATCGGTTGACTAGCCGCTGCATTGTGTCGAGCCCCTACGGGTTCTCCAAATTGGGGAGGGATGTTTCATGCACCGCATCGCCAAGGTGGCTGTTCTCGCGACAGCCGCCGTCGCCTTCAGCGCTCCCGTCGCGAACGCAGAACGCTCCTACATCTACAGCAGTTATAGTGAGGATATTTGGGAATGGCGCTCTGGTGTCCAGTGGGCCGGCGCGATTGCGTGTGACATGGACCAGGACGGGAACTCTGTGAAGGCTCACTACACTCGGGACAGTGGTTCCGTGGGCTATTCCCACGCCTCTGGTGGATACGGAACATGTAATTCCGGAACCCTCAGCACGACCAATCGGGTCACGAAGCACCGCTCGCAGCAGATTCGTGACTGGGCGACCGACCCCTACGGCCCCTGGAAGTACCGGCCCTGATCCAGCACATGCTCATCGCGCGGAGCCGGAATGTTCGGCACACCCGGCTCCGCGCCGCCCGGCCGAGAATAGGGAAGAATGAATACTGACCTGCACAGTCGCAAGACGGCCGCGGTGCAAGTGGAAGACCTGCACTACAGCATCGGCGACCGCCGTCTTCTGAACGGTTTGACCCTAGATGTTGCGGCCGGGTCATCCGTCGCTGTCACAGGTCCCAGCGGATCGGGGAAGACGACCCTCCTCTGCTGCCTCAGCGGCCTGATCGCTGCCTCCTCCGGCGTCATCCGCATCGCCGGCATCGACATCGCCCAGGCATCTGCCGGCGAGCGAGCGGCCATGCGGCTGCGCACCGTGGGCACCGTCTATCAGTTCGGTGAGCTGATTCCCGAGCTGTCGCCTCTGGAGAATGCCGCACTGCCGGTTCTGCTTGCCGGAGGCGACGCGAAGAAGGCGTACCGGGACGCACAGAGCCTGCTGGATGACCTCGGCGTGCAGGGAGCCTCGTCCAAGAACACCGCATCGCTGTCGGGCGGAGAGCGTCAGCGTGTCGCGGTCGCTCGCGCGCTGATCGGCAGGCCTTCTGTGGTGCTGGCGGACGAACCCACTGGCTCCCTCGATCAGCGCACGGGCGACGTGGTCGCTGATCTGCTGTTCGGCCTACCTGATCGTTTTGAGTGCGCGCTGATCGTTGTCACCCACAATCCTCAGATCGCTGCCCGCGCCGACCGAACGCTTGAACTCACCGAGGGGCGTCTGATTGCGGACTTGGAGGGTAGTAGGTGAACAGGCATATTCCCATGCTCCGGCTCGGGCACCGAGTAGGGATGTCCAGCGGTGTGTCCGCCCTGGTTCACCGCTTCGGACTGTTCGCAGCGTCCTTCCTGGTCCTATGGGTGGCCTGGAGCCTCCTTGCGGTGGATTCCAGCTTGGACGCTCGCCAGGAGCGGCAGGACGCTCGTTCCCCTGTCATGACCCAGCAGAGCCAGGAGGCCGTGGCCCACTGGCTGGAGCGACCGGACTACGCCGATGGTCAAGCGGTATCGGTTGTCTTCCTGGAACCGTTCCAACCAGATGCCAGTCCGCCCCCGGGCCTTGAAAGGTGGCCCGAGCGGGGCGAGTCGTTTCTTTCACCCCAGGCCGCAGCGCATGCGGGCGGAGCGCTCGTCTCCCGCTACGGCACGATGGCTGGGATCATTGGTCGAACAGGCCTTGCAGAGCCTGACGAGTTGCTGGTGTACACCCGGTCCCCCGTCGAGGGCATCTTCAGCGAGACAAGCCACAGCACACTCATCTCGGGATTCGGACACCCAGACTCTCAGTTCATCGACTACTTCACCGTAAGTCACCAGTTCGAACGTTCCTCCAGTGACCTCTGGGTACTTCTCCTGCTGTTCACCGTGATGCCGGCCGCGGCCTCGCTCATGGTTGTGGTACGCGGCGGCGCGGAACTGAGAGACCGCCGAATCTCAATGCTCGAGGCTCTTGGAGCTTCGCGCGTATCACGGCTCTTGGTGGTCATCGGTGAGGCCGCTGTCCCTGTGCTGGCCGGCTCTCTGTTGGCGGCAGCGGCTGCGTGGGCCACGACCCTTTGGGACACCGACCTCCCCTTCACCGGGCACACCGTCTCAGCTGGTGATGTGGCACCACTGCGCATGTGGACCCCCCTGCTGATTCTTGTTGCGACTACCCTTGTTCTGGGGATCAGCGCGCTGCGCTACGCCAGGCCTCCCAAACGAACTACCACCCGCCCACAGCAGACCAAGGGCACATCTGGTCGGACGGGTTGGGTGTTGGGCGCGATAGGTTCCGTCCTGTGCCTGTACGGAACATCGCGGGCAGACGGTCCGGGGCGGGTCGCCTTCTTCTTTGGAGCCATGCTCGTCCTCGGAGTCCTCCCCAGTCTTGGGGGTCGCCTGTCCGGCTCGCTCGGATCGGCGATCGCCTCCCTTTCGATCCGTAGGGGCGATCCAGCTGGGCTCATCGCTGGGCGGTGGCTCGCTGCCAGGCCTGTCGTCCTTGCAGTACTCAGTGCGGCAATGATTGTGGGGCTCGGTCTGACGACACTGGGCCAGGTCGTCACCAGCCAGCTCGAAGGTCCTGAAATTGTTGCCAAGCGCTTGGCCGGTGCCACGAACCGCAACGCTGTCTTGATCAATGCCTCAGGTAATCCGGCCCGCTTCGACCAGCTCCGCGCACAGCTCGCTGGCTATCCCTCAGCCCTCATGTACCGCGAAGGCGACCGCACGACGCTGTCTGCCGACTGCCAGGCATTGGCATTCTTCGGAACACTGACAACCTGCCCCACGGCGGCAACCGAACTGACGCACGCGGTGAAGGACCTTGGGCTCACGGCCCGCGCAGCGCTGGCCGTCCTCGGCCTCTCACCGGACGAGGTGAGCATCACCTCCCGCCACCCCGGCATCACCGACCCTGTAAGCGTCTCCCTGGTCGTCTTCAACACCTCAGGCGGGGCCGGAGCCGAACAGATTTGGGGTGCTGCCTACCGGACACTGGGCTTCCCTATGCTCGATGTGCCGGTGGAGTCGGGGATGCTCGGCGCGCAAGCCAGGGCCGACTACGTCAAGTGGGTGCTGGATGCCGCTCTGATCGGTCTCCTTGCCCTGGTCCTTGCCGGAATCGTGGGCGCGGCCTCGGTTTTCGACGACCAGGCGCGAGGCCTCGGGCCGATCGCTTCGTTCCGACGAGACAGGAGATTCTACTTGAGAGTCGCCTTCTGGAACCTCTCGGTTCCCCTCGCGGTTGTGGGAGCCGGCGCCGGAGTGGCTACGTACCTACTCGGCCAGATGCTGCTCTCGATCGGCGACGGTGGTGAGCTCTCCGGCGGGCTCGTGGCTGCCGGTTCATTCGGCATCGCCGTCAGCGGTGTTGTCGTAGCCTTCGTCTGCGCAGAGATCGCAGTACGGCGTAGCCGAACCTGGCTCCCTACGGGTGACTGATCAAGGCGCTGGCGGCCGGGCCCTGTACGACCGGCGAGCGAAACCGCTGGACTTGTTCGGCGGCACGCCTGATCTGGGTAGAGCGGGCGGGCCGCACGGAGGTCTCCGTGCGGCCCGCCGCCGTCTGCTCTGGAGGTTCACCGGCTGAGGCGGGTGGGCGGCCCCCAAGCGAATTCGAGGTCGGTGTGGGCGCCAGCCACTGCCCCGGCCTCCAGCTCGGACACGATCTCGTCCGCCTGCTCGGGCGAGACCCCGACGGCGGCCAAGGCCTGGAACAAGTCGGAGCGGGCCTCGGCGCCCTTGGGTCTCTGGCGGGCATCAGCCGCGTGCATTGCTTCAGCGTCGCGATGGCGGCGGTTGAGGCCGCTTGCCGATAGCCCAGTCCTGGCCACGGGAGTCCGTCTCGGGAAACCACGCGGTGTGCCGTGCGCCAAGGTCACAGCAGCACACCAGCGCTCGGCGTCCTCGCCGTGGCCGCCGGCCTGTTGGCCGTCGAGCACGGCGTGGTCCCGCCGCCCGCGAAGCCCCGTCGCTAGTTCGAGTCGTCCCCGCCGGTGTCCGAGGGTGTCTCGGGTTTCGTGTGGAGGATCGCGCGGGCCTGTTCCGCGGCGCGGAGGGTGCTCTCGGAGACGAAGTCGAGGAAGCGGGCGACGTTCTCCAGGCGGGTGGCGGCCGGGGTGTGGCGGCCGAGGACGCCGACGCCCTGGCGTGCGATCTCGACGATCTGGGCGGTGGCGCGGGCGCTGGCCATCATCGACTCGTACCAGATGTCGTCGTCGACGACGTAGCGCTCGCGGCGGCGTTCGTCGCGTTCCCGGCGGACGAGGCCCTGGCTGTCGAGGAACGCGATCGCCTTGGAGATGGACGCCGGGCTGACCTGGAGGCGCTGGACGAGTTCGGACGCGGTGAGGCTGCCGGTGTCGGTGAGGGTGAGGCAGGCCATCACCCGGGCCATCATCTTGGGCATGCCCGAAGCCATCATGACGGTGGTGAACGTCTCCTCGAACTCGCGTACGGCCTCGGCGTCGCGTCCGTGGGCCTGCGGCGGTGCCTCCGCCCCCCGTGGCGCGGCCTGCCTGCGCCGGTGGGCGCGGCGTTCGGTGGCGCGGTGGGCCAGATCGGCGCGGTAGGCGGTGGGGCCGCCGTTCCGCATCACCTCACGCGTGATGGTCGAGGTCGGGCGGTCGAGACGTCTGGCGATCTCCGCGTAGGCGAGACCGTCGGCCAGTCCCAGCGCGATCTGCTGGCGTTCCTGCTGGGTGAGCCTGCCTCCCGGCATCGCGTTCTCCTTCGTTCTCCTTGGTGCTGCCGAGTATAGCGTTCATTCGCTTTCCATTGCAACGTTCATACGGCTGTCATTGCGTTAACTTCAAGACCCATCGCAACGATTTCCCTGGCCTGAGCTGGGAAAACGATGTTTGCGTGCAACGAATGTGTTGCCGGATCTTTGAATGCAACGTAGCTTTTCGTCCATCGGAAACGACGAGCTCAAGGAGAGCACGATGCAGAAGTTCGACACCCCCGCCACGATCGCCGCCGTTCTGGACGTCCCGGCGGGGCGTATCCGGTTCATCGCCGCGGACCGGGCCGACACCACGGTGGAGGTCCTGCCCGCGAACGCTTCGAAGAGCAGTGACGTGAAGGCGGCGAAGGAGACGACGGTCGAGTTCGGTGACGGGGTCCTGCGGATCGCGGGGGCCCCGGTGAAGAACCGGATCCTGGGGAACTCGGGTTCGGTCGAGGTGACGGTGCAGCTGCCGGCCGGTTCCCGGGTCGAGGCGAAGACGGCCGCAGGCGAGTTCCGCGGCGTCGGGCGGCTCGGTGACGTCGACTTCGAGGGCGCGGCCGGTTCGGTGAAGCTCGACGAGACCGCGGAGGCCCGGCTCAGTCTCCAGGCCGGTGAGATCTCGGTCGGCCGGTTGGGCGGTCCCGCCCGGATCAGCACCCAGCAGGGCGACATCCGGATCGCCGAGGCCATGCGTGGCACGGTCGAACTGCGTACCCAGCAGGGCGGGATCACGGTCGGCGCCGCTCGCGGAGTCTCCGCCTCCCTGGACGCCGGTACCGGCTACGGCCGGATCCACAACTCGCTCCAGAACGCCGAAGGCGCCGCGGCCGGCCTGAGCATCCACGCGACCACCTCCTACGGCGACATCACCGCCCGCAGCATCTGACCGCCCGACCGCAGCCTGTAGAAGGAGCACCTCTCATGACCAACCTGGCCATCGCGGCGAACGGGCTGCGCAAGTCCTACGGAGACAAGACCGTCCTCGACGGCGTCGACCTGGCCGTCCCCGAAGGCACGATCTTCTCCCTGCTCGGCCCGAACGGCGCCGGCAAGACCACCGCCGTGAAGATCCTCTCCACCCTCATCTCCGCGGACGCCGGCGAGATCCGCGTCGCGGGCCACGACCCCGCCGCCGCCCCGCAGGCGGTACGCGCCGCGATCGGTGTCACCGGGCAGTTCTCCGCCGTCGACGGTCTGATCACCGGTGAGGAGAACATGCTCCTCATGGCGGACCTGCACCACCTGTCCAAGCGCGAGGGGCGACGGGTCGCCGCCGAACTGCTGGAGCGGTTCGACCTGGTCGAGGCGGCGAAAAAGCCCGCCTCCACCTACTCCGGCGGCATGAAACGCCGCCTGGACATCGCCATGACGCTGGTCGGCGACCCGCGGATCATCTTCCTCGACGAGCCGACCACCGGTCTCGACCCGCGCTCCCGCCACAACATGTGGCAGATCATCCGCGACCTGGTCACGGGCGGCGTCACCGTCTTCCTCACCACCCAGTACCTGGAGGAGGCCGACGAACTCGCCGACCGCATCGCCGTGCTCAACGACGGCAAGATCGCCGCGGAAGGCACCGCCGAGCAGCTCAAGCGGCTCATCCCCGGCGGCCACGTGCGACTGCGCTTCTCCGACCCGGCCGCGTACCAGAGCGCCGCCCGCGCCCTGCGCGAGGTCAGCCGGGACGACGAGGCACTGTCCCTGCAGATCCCCAGCGACGGCAGCCAGCGCGAGCTGCGCTCCATCCTCGACCGGCTGGACTCCGTCGGCATCGAAGCCGACGAGCTGACCGTGCACACCCCCGACCTCGACGACGTGTTCTTCGCCCTGACCGGCGGCGCCGGCGTTCCCCACCAGGCCAAGGAGGCCCTCCGATGAGCTCCTTCTCCCTCGCCGTGCGCGACTCGTCCACGATGCTGCGCCGCAACCTCCTGCACGCGCGCCGCTATCCGTCCCTCACGCTGAACCTGCTGATGACCCCGGTCATGCTGCTGCTGCTCTTCGTCTACATCTTCGGCGGCGCGATGAGCGGCGGCATCGGCGGCGGCGACCGCTCCGACTACATCGCCTACGTCGTCCCGGGAATCCTGCTGATGACCGTCGGCAGCACCGTCATCGGGGCCGCGGTGTCCGTCTCCACCGACATGTCCGAGGGCATCATCGCCCGCTTCCGCACGATGGCGATCCACCGGAGCTCCGTGCTCATCGGACACGTCATCGGCAGCGTCCTCCAGTCGATCGCCAGCGTCGTCCTCGTCGGCGCCGTCGCCGTCGCCATCGGCTTCCGCTCCACCGATGCCACCGTCCTGGAATGGCTGGGTGCCTTCGGTCTGGTCGCGCTCTACGCCCTGGCGCTCACCTGGATCGCCGTCGGGATGGGCATGGTCAGCCCGAACGCCGAGGCCGCCAGCAACAGCGCCATGCCGCTGATCCTCCTGCCCCTCATCTCCAGCGCGTTCACCCCGATCGACTCGATGCCGGGCTGGTTCCAGCCGATCGCCGAGTACCAGCCGTTCACCCCGGCCATCGAGACCCTGCGCGGCCTGCTGCTCGGCACCGAGATCGGCCACAACGGGTGGCTCGCGGTCGCCTGGTCCATCGGCCTGGCCGCGCTCGGCTACCGCTGGTCGACCGCTTCGTTCAAGCGCGACCCGAAGTAGGCGCCATGAGCGGGCCGCCTCCCGCAACTCGTCCCGCCCCAGGGCGGCGTCACCCCGACAGCGCGTCGGAGTACGCCGCCCTGTCGGCGTTCCCGGCTACGGCTACGGCAGATCGTCCCGGGAGACCACGCGGTGGGCCGTGCGCCAGCGGCCGCGGCAGCGGACCAGGGTGTCCCGCATGACGCACACCCGGTGCACCTTGGGGATGCCGTCCGGCGGGGTCATGTACACCAGCGCGTAGGCGCGGACCCGCACCGTGCCGTCGGGGCGCGGCTGTACGTCGAGCATGCCGAGCCAGTGGCGCAGGCGCTCGCCGGTGCGCTGCGCCAGTTCCTCGTTGTGGCGTACGCATGCGGCCAGGGCGGTCCGGCCGCGTACCGGCTCCGGCAGCGTCGGGACGTCGAAGACGGCCTCCTCGGTGAACGTCGCGGCCCACGACTCGGCCCGGAACGAATCGAAGAGCTGCATCTGGTGCGCGTAGAACTGCTGGATCTCGGCGTACAACGCACCGAACTCAGCCTGTTCGCGCGCGGACCGGTCCATTGCGTCGATCGTCGTGGTCGGTGTCATGCCGCACAGCTTCTGCACCACACATCGAGCCCGCTTCGAATCCTTCTCAAGCACCCCGGCCGAGGGTGGGGGCACGTCCGACGAGGAGGGCCGTGCCGTGCCGAGCTCCATCACGTACCCGCAGCTGCCTCTCGACGGCCTGCTGCGCCGCGCCGCCGAGCGGGATCCGGACGGCTGCGCCCTGCGTACCGGCGCAGGGGCAACCACCTTCGCCGAACTCGACGCGCTCGCCGACCGGTTCGCCGCGTGCGCCGCGCGGCTGGCCGGCGGTCCGGGGGCGCGGATCGGGGTGGGCAACACGCTCGGCCGGGAGTTCCCCGCCGCCTACTACGGCGCCGTGCGCAGTGGCAACACGGCCGTCCTCGTCAACCCGCTGATCAAGGAGGCGGGGCTGCTGCACGTGTTCACGGCGGCCGCGGTCGAGGTCGCCTTCGTGCCCGCCGCGACCGCCGAACTGCTCGCGGGGCTGCGCGACCGACTGCCGGCGCTGCGCGCGGTGGTCGTACTCGATCAGGCCTGTGCCGAGCCGGTCGGCACGCTGCCCGACGGCCTCGCGGCGACCGACCTCGACGCGGACGCCTGCATCCAGTTCACCACCGGCACGACGGGACGGCCCCGCGGAGTCCGGCTCACCCACCGCAACCTGGTGGCGAACGCCGCGCAGACCGCGGCCGCCCACCGGCTGGACCGCGGCTCCGTCACCCTCAACCACCTGCCGCTCTTCCACACCATGCACCTGAACTCCGCCGTGTTCGCGGGCGCCGCCCAGGTACTGTGCGCCGACCCCGACCCGCTGGCCTCCCTCGCCCTGGCCGCCCGCACCGGCGCCACCCACTACTACGGCCTGCCCGCCCGGCTGCACCGGCTGGCCGGGCAGCTCGCCCAGGCCGGGCCCCGTACCGAGGGCGTACCCGCCGGGCCCGCACTGACGGCGGTCCTGTCCGGCGGTACCGCGCTCGCACCCGCCACGGCCGGTGCGCTCGCAGAACGGCTCGGAGTGCCCGTCATCCAGGGCTACGGGATGGCCGAACTGTCCCCGCTCTCGCACTGCCAGAGCCCCGACGCCGCCGGCGGGCCCGCCGGCAGCGTCGGCCGGGCCGTGCCCGGCACCGAATGCCGCGTCGTGCACCTGGACGAGCGGCTGCCGTTGGGCGCGTACGCCACCGGCGAGGTCCAGGTGCGCGGGCCCCAGCTGATGGCCGGCTACCTGGATCCTTCCGAGGACTCCGGGATCGACGCCGAGGGCTGGCTGTCCACCGGCGACATCGGCTACCTCGACGCGGACGGCGAGCTGTTCCTCGTGGACCGGATCGGGGACGTCTTCAAGTACGACAACGAACTCGTCTCGCCCACCGCCGTCGAGAGCGTCCTCGCCGAGGACCCGCGGGTGGCCGACTGCGTGGTCACGGCCTGGCCCGACCCCGTCCACGGCGCCGTCACCTGGGCCGGGATCGTGCTGCGCGAACCGTACGCACCCCGCCTCCTCGACACCCTCGACTCGATCGTCGACGGAGCCAACCGGCGCCTGGCCCGCTTCGAGCGGATCCGCCGCGTCGAGGTCGTCGACGCCGTGCCCCGCACGCCCGTGGGCAAGCCCGAGCGGCGCGGACTGCGCCAGGCCCTGCAAGGCCGCGCGGCCGTCGAAGCCGCTGCCTGAATCGCGCGCCCCGACCGCAGAGAGAAGGTGACCGCCATGGTGACGTCCGACCAGACCTCGGTGCTCGTCGTGGGAGCGGGGCCCGTCGGCCTGACCGCCGCCCACGAACTGGCCCGTCGGGGCATCCGCGTACGGCTCGTCGACGCCGCGCCCGGACCGGCCCGCACCAGCCGGGCGGTCGCCGTCCACCCGCGCACCCTGGAGACCTTCGACCAGATGGGCGTGGCCGAGCCCGTCCTCGCGAGCGGCCGGCACAACAAGGCGTTCACCATGTACGCCGGCGGGCGGCGCCTGGTGCGCCTCGAAGCCGACTACTCCTCGATGCCCACCCGCTTCCCGTACACCGTCGTCATCGAGCAGACCCGCACCGAGCAACTGCTGCGCGAGGCCTGCGGACGGCTCGGCGTCACCCCCGAATGGGGCGTCCGGCTGACCGGCCTCGACCAGGACGAGCACGGCGTACGGGCCCGCCTGGAGCATGCCGGCGGCCGCATCGAGGAGTACGCGGCCGGCTGGCTGGTCGGCTGCGACGGTGGCCACAGCACCGTGCGCAAGGAACTCGGACTGGAGCTGATCGGCGAGTCCAGCGAAACCTGGGAACTGGCAGACGCCCCCGTCGACTTAGACCTGCCGCCCGACACCATCTACTGGGTCCACACCGGTGGCCAGGCCCTGATGATGGTGCCCTACCAGCGGGACGGCCACTGGCGGCTGCTCGACACGGCCCCCACCGCCCGCCCCGGCACCACCGGCGCCGCCCACGACCGGGAGAGCGCCGAACGCTTCTCCGCCCGCCTCAGCGCCGGACTCGGCCGCGAGGTCCGCGTCGGCCGGCCCGAATGGACCTCCGTCTTCACCTTCCAACAGCGCATGGTGCCCCGCATGCACGAAGGCCGCGTCTTCGTGGCGGGCGACGCGGCGCACGTGCACAGCCCCGCCTCCGGCCAGGGCATGAACACCGGCATCCAGGAGGCGTACAACCTCGCCTGGAAGCTCTCCATGACCGCGCACGGCCAGGCCGGGCGGGACCTGCTCGCCACCTACACGCAGGAGCGGGTCCCCGTCGGCCGCAGGCTGCTCGGCTCCACCAAGCAGGCGACCTTCCTCGTCCAGCTCAAGAACAACCTCGCGGGCGTGATGCTCCCGGTCGTCTTCTCCGTCGTACGCGGCGCACCCCCGCTGCGCCGCGCCATCCAGCGCAAGGTGCTCGGCGGCATGTCCGGGCTCCTCCTCGGCTACCCCGACTCCCCGCTGACCGGCGCCGACGGCGGGCTGCGGGCGCCCGCCGGATCGCGCGCCGCCGCCATCGCGGCCGCCCTGCCCGCAGGCCCGACGGCCACCGCCCTGCACGCCGAACTCCGCGACACCCGCTGGACGCTGCTGTACGCGCCCGACGGAGACGAGGCGAGCGCGACCGCCGAGGGCGCCGCCGCCGCGGCCGCGCACTGGCTCTCGGTCCGGGCCGTCGGAGCGCCCGCGGGCAGCGCGCCCGGACCGCTGCCCGACCCGGACGGAGCGCTCCGCGACGCGCTCGGCCTCGCCTCCGGCGGCTGGACGCTGATCCGCCCCGACGGCTACCTGGCGGCGAGCGGCCCCCGACTCACCACGCGGCGGCTGGCGCAGGCCCTGGCCGTGCTCGGTCCAGTGCTCCTCCACCACTCCTCGAACCGGTCCCCAGCGGCTGCGGACACGGTCGAGACAACCACCCGAGTCCTGGAGGGACGACGATGACGGCGACGACTGACGAGGCGGTGCCCCCCGCCCCCGTGGCCCTGGTCACGGGCGCGACCAGCGGAATCGGCCTGGCCGTGGCCCGGGACCTGGGCCGGCGCGGGCACCGGGTGTTCATCTGCGCCCGCGACCGGGCGGCCGTCAAGCAGACCGTCGAGGACCTGCGGGCCGAGGGCCTGGAGGTGGAGGGCGGGGCTGGCGACGTCCGCGTCAAGAAGGACGTCATCGCGCTGGTCGCGGCCGCCGTCGAAACCTTCGGCCCCATCAGCGTCCTCGTCAACAACGCCGGGCGCAGCGGCGGCGGCCGCACCGCCGAACTCACCGACGAGCTGTGGCACGACGTCATCGACACCAACCTCAACAGCGTGTTCCTGGTGACCCGCGAGGCGCTGCGCAGCGGTGGCCTCGGCACCGGCCCCTACGGCCGCGTCATCAACATCGCCTCCACCGCCGGCAAGCAGGGCGTGGTGCTCGCCGCCCCCTACACGGCCTCCAAGCACGCCGTCATCGGCTTCACCAAGTCCCTCGGCAAGGAGCTCGCGACGACCGGGACCACCGTCAACGCGGTCTGCCCGGGATACGTCGAGACGCCGATGGCCGCCCGGGTGCGCGCCGGGTACGCGGGCGTCTGGAACAAGACCGAGGAGGAGGTCCTGGAGGAGTTCGAGGCGAAGATCCCGCTGGGCCGCTACTCGACGCCCGAGGAAGTCGCCGCCCTGGTGGGCTACCTGACCACGCCGCTCGCGGCATCGATCACGGCCCAGGCGCTGAACGTCTGCGGCGGTCTGGGGAACTTCTGATGACCACCTCCGCACCCGAGGCCGGGCGCCTCCACCACACCTCCCACACGATCGAGGTCGCCGCCCCCGCGGGCGTGGTCTACGGGCTGATCGCGGACGCCGCCAAATGGCCCCTGTACTTCCCGCCCAACGTCCACGTGGAGCGGCTCGCATTCGACGGGGTGCACGAGCACCTGGCGGTGTGGGCCACGGCCAACGGCCGCGCCACGTCCTGGACCTCCCGCCGCCGGCTCGACGCGGCCGCCCGCCGGATCGAGTTCCGCCAGGAGGTGCCCGCGGCCCCGCTGTCCGCGATGACCGGCACCTGGGCCGTGGAGTCGCTGGGCGCCGAACGCTCCCGGCTGACCCTGCTGCACGAGTTCTCCGTGGCCGGCGACCGGGCCGAGGACGTGGCCTGGGTCAACCGGGCCACCGACACCAACAGCCGCGCCGAACTGGGCAACATCGCCCGGCTCGGGGAACGCTGGGGGCGGCTGGACGCCCTCGTGATGTCCTTCGAGGACACCGTCCACGTGGCGGCGCCGCCCGACGCCGTCTACACCTTCCTGGAGAAGGTCGCCGACTGGCCGAAGCTGCTCCCGCACGTCTCCCGCCTGGAGGTGACGGAAGAGGGGCCGGTGCAGGTGATGTCGATGGACACGCTGACGGCGGACGGGGCCTCGCACACCACCGATTCGGTACGCGTCTGCTTCCCCGAGGCCCGCCGCATCGTCTACAAGCAGACCCGCACCCCGGCCCTGATGGAAGCCCACACCGGCTCCTGGACGGTGACCGCAGACGCGCACGGCACCACCGCCACCGCCCAACACAGCGTGGTCCTGCGCGAGGACGCCATCACCGCCGTGCTCGGGGAGGACGCCGACCTGCGCTCGGCGCGCGCGTACCTCCGTACGGCACTGGGACGCAACAGCACCGCCACGCTCACCTTCGCCAAGCGGTACGCCGAAACCCGCTAGCGGATCTGTTGCCGCAGGGGGACGGCCGCTCCAGCCGTCCTCCAGCGCGGTCGTCGACGCTCGAAGACCGGCACCGGCAACCAACCCGTGGGGGGCAAGGCGATGAGACGCGTGGTCGTCACCGGCATCGGGGTCGTCGCCCCGGGCAAGCCCGGTACCAAGGAGTTCTGGTCCCTGCTGACCTCCGGGCGCACGGCCACCCGCACCATCACCCTCCTCGACCCCGCCCCCTACCGCTCGCAGGTCGCCGCCGAGGCCGACTTCGACCCGGTGCAGCACGGGTTCGGGCCGCCGGAGGTCGAACGGCTCGACCGGGCCGCGCAGTTCGCCCTCGTCAGCGCCCGCGAGGCACTCGCCGACGCCGGGCTGGAAGGATCGCTCGACCCCACCAGGTGCGGGGTCACCCTCGGCAGCGCGCTCGGCTGCACCACCGGCCTGGAACGCGAGTACGCGCACGTCAGCGACCGCGGCGGACGGTGGCTGGTGGACCACGACCGGGCCGCCGAACAGCTCTACGACTACTTCGTGCCCTCCTCCATGGCGGCCGAGGTCGCCCGCACCGCCGGCGCCCAGGGTCCGGTCTCCCTGGTGTCCACCGGCTGTACCTCCGGCCTGGACGCCATCGGGCACGCCGTCGACCTGGTCCGCGAAGGCAGCGCCGACGTGATGGTCACCGGCGCCGCCGAGGCCCCGATCTCGCCCATCAGCCTGGCCTGCTTCGACGCGATCAAGGCGACCACCCCGCGCAACGACGACCCGGCCGGCGCCTCGCGGCCCTTCGACCGCACCCGCAACGGCTTCGTACTGGGCGAGGGCGCGGCCGTCCTGGTCATCGAGGAACTGGAGCACGCCCGGCGGCGCGGTGCGCACGTCTACGCCGAGATCGCCGGTTTCGCCTCGCGCAGCAACGCGTACCACATGACCGGACTGCGCCCCGAGGGCACGGAGATGGCCGAGGCCATCCGCGCCGCGCTCGACGAGGCACGCCTCGACGCCGGCGCCGTGGACTACATCAACGCGCACGGCTCCGGCACCAAGCAGAACGACCGGCACGAGACCGACGCCTTCAAGCGCAGCCTCGGCGAGCGCGCCCGCCAGGTACCGGTCAGCTCGATCAAGTCGATGATCGGGCACTCCCTCGGCGCGGTCGGCGCCCTGGAGGTGGCCGCCTGCGCGCTCACCATCGAGCACGGCGTCGTACCGCCGACCGCCAACCTGCACGAGCCCGACCCGGCCTGCGACCTCGACTACACCCCGCTCACCGCCCGCGAGCAGCGCACGGACACCGTCCTCACCGTCGGCAGCGGCTTCGGCGGCTTCCAGAGCGCCATGATCCTGACCCGCCCGAGCCTGAAGGCAGCAGCCGTATGAACACCGTCCTCGCGGCCCCCGCGACCACCGCCGTCTTCACCGGGATCGGGATCGCGGCCCCGGGCGGGCTGGGCACCGAGGCCTGGTGGGCCGCCGTCCTGCGCGGCGAGAGCGGCATCGGCCCGGTCACCCGCTTCGACGCCTCCCCGTACCCGGTGCGCCTCGCCGGGGAGGTGCCCGGCTTCGTCGACGAGGACCACGTCTCCAGCCGGCTGCTGCCGCAGACCGACCGGGTGACCCGGCTGTCGCTGGCCGCAGCCCAGGAGGCCATCGACGACTCCGGGGCCGACATCGCCGAACTGCCCCCGTACGCGGCGGGCGTGGTCACCGCGAACTCCTCCGGCGGCTTCGAGTTCGGCCACCGCGAGCTCCAGGCCCTGTGGAGCCAGGGCCCGCAACACGTCAGCGCGTACCAGTCCTTCGCCTGGTTCTACGCCGTCAACAGCGGCCAGATCTCCATCAAGCACGGCCTGCGCGGAGCCTCCGGCGTGGTCGTCTCCGAACAAGCCGGCGGCCTCGACGCGGTGGCGCACGCCCGCCGCCAGCTCCGCAAGGGCGCCCGGCTCGTGGTGACCGGCGGCCTCGACTCCGCCCTGTGCCCCTGGGGCTGGGCCGCGCACCTCGCGGGCGGCTCCATGAGCACCGTCGCCGACCCCGCCCGGGCCTACCTGCCCTTCGACGAGGACGCCTCCGGCCATGTGGTCGGCGAGGGCGGAGCGCTGCTCGTCATGGAGGAGGCCGGCAGCGCGGCCGCCCGCGGCGCCCGCGTGTACGGCAGCCTGGCCGGGCACGCGGCCACCTTCGACGCCTCCCCGCAGGAGCCGCGGTTGGCGGACGCCGCGCGGCTCGCGCTCGCCGACGCCGGGATCGAACCGGCCGACGTCGACCTGGTCTTCGCGGACGCCGCCGGCGAGCGGGGCGCCGACCGGGCCGAGGCCGCGGCACTCGCCGCCGTCTTCGGCCCGTACGGGGTCCCCGTCACCGCGCCCAAGAGCATGGCCGGACGGCTCTCCGCGGGCGGCGCCGCCCTCGACCTGGCGGCGGCCCTGCTCGCCCTGCGCGACCAGGTGATCCCGCCGACCACCGGCACCGTGCGCCCCGCCGCCGACTGCCCCGTGGACCTGGTCACCGGCGCCCCGCGCACCGGGCCCGCGCTGCGCACGGCCCTGGTGCTGGCCCGGGGCCGGGGCGGCTTCAACGCGGCGGCCGTCGTCCGCGCCGCCTGACACGACAGACACAACGGAGCACGGAAGAGAGGCAGATTCATGGGACAGGAGCGGTTCGAACTGGCGGACCTGGTCAGGCTGCTGCGCGAATGCGCGGGCGAGGCCGAGGGGACCGACCTCGACGGGGACATCCTCGACAGGAGCTTCGGGGACCTCGGCTACGACTCGCTGGCGATGCTGGAGACCACCGGCCGGGTCGAGCGCGACCACGCCGTGGTGCTCGACGAGGAGGAGCTCGACGAGGCGTACACGCCGCGCCGCTACCTCGACATGGTCAACCGGGCGATGGCCGCCCAGCGCGCGACGGTCTGACCGGGCACCGGGCACCGGGCACCGGGCACCTGACATCGGGGAGGCGCGGGAAGCCCGTCGATTACTCCCCGAACGGTCCTCTAGCGGCCTTCCAGCCACCTTCCGGCGGGCTCGGGCACATTCGTGACCCTAGGGCGAGAGAGGTGGACCGATGTCACTCGAGCGGACACATCACAGGGCTTACACGGTGGACATGGACGCACCCGCGGGCGTGGTGTACGGCCTGATCGCCGACACCACCCAGTGGCCCCTGCTCATGCCGCCCAGCGTGCACGTCGAGCGGCTCGACTTCGACGGGACCGAGGACCGGTTCCAGATGTGGGTCACCGCCAACGGTCAGGTGAAGTCCTGGTTCTCCCGCCGGGCCATGGACCCCGTCGCCCGCCGCGTCGAGTTCCGCCAGGAGACCCCCGCGGCGCCGGCGCTGAGCATGGGCGGCCGCTGGACCGTGGAGGAACTCGGCGCGAACCGCTCCCGGCTCACCCTCGACCACGACTTCACCGTGGCGCCGGGCCGCCCCGACGACGCCGCCTGGGTGGGGCTCGCCACCGACACCAACAGCCGCGCCGAACTCGACCGCATCAAGGAGACCGCCGAGCGCTGGACGCGCCTCGACGAACTGGTCCTCACCTTCGAGGACAAGATCAAGGTCCAGGCGCCGCCGGAGCTCGTCTACGACTTCCTGTACCGGGTCGACGCCTGGCCCGCGCACCTGTCGCACGTCACCCGCGCCGAGGTCACCGAGGACGCCCCCGGCATCCAGCACGTCAGCACGGAGACCCTGGGCGCCGAAGGCTCCCGGCAGACCACCGAAGCCGTACGGATCTGCTTCCCGGCCGCCTACCGGCTCGTCTACAAGGAGACCCCGGCCACCCCGCTGTTCGCCGCCCACACCGGCGAGTGGTCGCTGTTCCCCGACGAGACCGGCGTCACCGCCGTCTCCCGGCACAGCGTCCTGCTGCGCGAGGAGGCCATCGAAATGGTGTTCGGCCCCGACGCGGACCTCGCCGACGCGCGGGCGTACGTACGCCAGACGCTCGGCCGCGACAGCACGGCCACCCTCGCCGTCGCCGCACAGCACGCGGAATCCGCTGTCCGCAGTCTCTGACCAGGGAGTTGAGCACCGCACATGACGACCTCCCTGGCCCCCGTCGGCCTGCCTGCCGGCCAACCCGCGGCGGCCCGGCCGCGGCTGGGCGCACCCGAGGCGGCCGCCCGCGCCGCCCGCCTCGAATCGCTCCTCGGAGACCCGCACGACCCCGCCAACCGGCACGGCATCGCCGCCCTCGCCGGAGCCGACGCCCGGTGCCAACCTCCGGCCGCGACCGAGGAGCTGCTCGCCTCGGCCGGGCTCGGAGCCGAGTTCGTGCCCGCCGGGGAGGGCGGCCGGCTCACCCGCGCCGACCTGCTGGCGCAGGTGCTGCGGCCCGTGTTCCGGCGGGACGTGGCCCTCGGCTTCGGGTACGGCATCACCTCGCTGTTCGCCTCCGCCGCGGTCTGGGCCGAGGGCACCCCCGAGCAGCGCGCCGAGCTCGCGGGGCTGCTGGTGGGCGGCGGCCGGGCGTCGATCGTGCACCACGAGCTCGCCCACGCCAACGGCATCCTGCGCGACGAGTTCACCGCCGAGCCGGAGCCAGCGGGCGGCTACCGGCTCAGCGGCAGCAAGGACGTCATCCTCAACGCCGCCCGGTCCGAGGCGTACGTGGTCTACGCCCGCACCGCCCCGGCCCGCGGCCCCCGCAGCCACTCGGTCTTCCTGCTCGACGCCGACGCGATCGCGGGCGCCCGCGCGAGCGGCCGACTCGCCCATCTGCCGCGCGTCGCCACGCACGGCATGCGCGGAGGCCTCTTCTCCGGGCTGGAGTTCAGCGGCTTCCCGCTGCCGGGGCACACCCTGGTCGGGCAGGAGGGCCAGGGCGTGGCCCTGGCCCTGCGCACCTTCCAGGTCAACCGGTGCCTGATCCCCGCCGTCGCCGTGGCCGCGGCGGACACCGTCCTGCACTCCGCCGTACGCGCCGTCACCGAGGGCCGCACCGCCCCCCTGGCCCGGCGCCGGCACAAGCCGCTCGCCGGGGTCTTCGCCGACCTGCTGGCCGCCGACAGCATGGCCACCGTGTCCCTGCGCGCCCTGAGCCTGCTGCCGGCGCACGTCAACGTGCTGGCCGCGGCCGTCAAGTACGTCGTACCGGACCTGATCCGGGAGAACCTGGAGGAGCTGGCCGGCGTACTCGGCGGCCACGGCTACGTGCGCGGCGACGCCCAGTACGGAGCCCTGGACAAGCTGGTCCGCGACCTGCCGGTGGCCGGCCTCGGCCACGCCGGGACCGCCGCCTGCCAGGCCGTCATCGTGCCCCAGCTGCGCGGCCTGGCCGAGCGCTCCTGGTTCCGCATGCCCGAGCCGCCCCCCGGCCTCTTCGGCGACGGGGCCCGGCTGCCCGACCTGGACTACCGGCAGCTGGGCATCGCCGGGGGCGACGACTTCCTCGCGGCCACGCTCGTCGGCGCGGCCGACCGACTCGGCACGGCCCTGAGGCTCGGCGGCCAGATGGCGGCCCTCGCCGAACTCGCCGACGGATTCGTGGGCGAGCTGCGCGAGCTGCGCACCCGGTGCGCGGCCCTGCCCGCGGGCCGGGCCACGCTGGCCGGTCCCGGGGTGGCGGTACTCGCCGACCGGTACGCGCTGATCCTGGCGGCCGCCGCGGTACTCGGCGTCTGGGAGGCGCAGGACGGCACGGACGCCTTCCTCGCCGACCCCGCCTGGGCCGTGCTCGCCCTCACCCGGATCGGCAGCCGCCTCGGCATCGCCGTCCCCGACCTGCCCGAAGGCTGCCTCGCCCAGGTGCTCGACGAGCTGATCCGCCGGCACCGCACGGGCCGCAGCTACGACCTGGCCGGGACGGAGCTCACCCGATGAACCCGGCCGCCCCGGCACCGTCGGCCCCGACGAACCCGTCCTCCACACACCCATCCTCCACACACCCGTCCTCCACACACCCGGCGGCGGCGCCGCCCGTCCACGTCACCGGCCCCGACGGGCCCTGGGAAGAGGTGTCCGCGGGGCTGGAGCTGCGCGGCAGCGTCGTCGTGTACGCGACGTGGGGGGAGTGGCTGACCGCCGCGCTCGCCGACGCCTCGCTGCGCCCGCTGCTCGGCCGGGACTGGCAGCGCTACCGGCGCACCCCCGACGCGGCGGTCCGCTACCGCTTCGTCACCTCGCGCATGGTCGTCAAGTACACGGCGGCCGCCGCGCTGCGGACCGAGCCGGCCGCGCTCGACCTCTCGTACCGGATCGGTGGACGTCCCTACATCCGCGGCATGAGCCAGATCGACCTCAGCCTCAGCCACACCGAGGACCTGATCGCCGTCGGGATCAGCCGGATCGGCCGGATCGGCGTGGACGTGGAACCGGCCGGCCGCCGGATGTCCTACGAACTGCTGAAGGACCGCGTGTGCATCCCCGCCGAGTCCGTCGAGCTCGACCGGATGACCCCGGACCGGCAGGCCGCCGAGATGCTGCGGCTGTGGACCCTCAAGGAGGCCTACACCAAGGCGCTGGGACAGGGACTGAGGCTGGGATTCACGGAGTTCGGCTTCGGCCTGGCCGACGGCGCGTTCCTCGGACCCGACGGAAGTCCGGCGGCCGGCGCCGGCTCCTGGTGGTTCGCCACGCACCGGGTGCTGGGGCGGTACCTGCTCAGCGCCGCCTGGTCCGACACAGGGCTCGACACCGCCCGCGACACGGCCGTCGACACGATGTTCGACGAGGGATTCATGGGAGCCGTGGAGGCCGAACTCGAAGCCGGCTGAAGCCGAGACCCCCGACCCCCGACCCGCGACCCCCGACCCACGCGAGAACCCCGATCAGGAACCCACAGGAGAGAGAGGAGGAAGGAACGCGATGAGCGCGGCCCGCCAAAGCTTCCGTACGGGCACCGGCCCGCGCCCGCGGCCCGTACCAGCCTCGGCCCTCCAACGGGACCTGCTGCTCGACACGCTGGAGCGCCCGGGCGCCGGAATCCACGCCGGGCAGCTGGTGGTGCGGTGGCAAGGGCCGCTGGACACGGCGCGGTTCGACGCGGCCTGGCAGACCCTCCACGACGCGGACGCCGCCCTGCGCACCGCGCTCGCCGAACCCGCGGGAGAGCTGCCCACGATGGCCGTCCATCCCCGGGTGGAGCCGCGGATCGCGCACCAGGAGCCGGGCGGCGCCGACTGGTACGCCCTGGTCCGGGGCGAGCGGCTGCGCGCGTTCGACCTGAGCCGGCCGGGGCAGCTGCGCATCCTGCTGGGCGAGGAGGGCGCGCCGCCCGGGGCCACGCGGATCCTGTTCACCTACCACCACGCCTTCCTCGACGGGCGCAGCATGCGCGGCCTGCTGAGGGCGTTCCTGCGCGCCTACCTCGCCGACGGCCGGCCGCTGGGCGGCGAGCGCCGGCCCGACGTGCGCGACCACGCGCACTGGCTGTCCCGGCAGGACACCTCGGCCGCGCGGGAGTTCTGGTCGCGGGCCGCACCGCCGCCCGAGGCGGTCACCCTGCCCGCCCTCCCCGCCGAGCCCGTCGTGCCCGCTGAACCTGCCGTGGTCCGGTCCGGCCACGGGTGGAGCCGGGAGCGGCTCACGCCGCCGGAGGCCGCGCGGCTGCGGGCCTGGGCGGCGGGCCACGGGGCGACCGAGTCGACCGCCCTGCACGCGGTGTGGGCGCTGCTCCTGTACCGGGCCGCCGCTGCCGCGGAACTCGCGGACCCGGTGCCCGTCGCCTTCTCCGCGGCCGTCTCCGGCCGGGGCATCGCCCTCGCCGGCGCCGAGTTGCTCTCCGGCACCCTGCGCAGCTCCCTCCCGCTGTCGGTGCGCGTACGGGCCTCGATGCCGGTGGCGCTACTGCTGGAGGAGCTGAGCGGACACGCCCTGGACCGCGCGGCGTACGAATGGGTGTCGGCCGGCCAGATCGAGGAGTGGGCGGGCCACCGCGACGGCACGGCGGACGCGACGCCGCCCGTCGTCGAGTCGCTCGTCGTCTTCGAGCCGGGGACCGCGAACGACGCCGTCCTCGGCACGGTCGCCGACGAACTCGCCGAAGAGGGCGTACGGGTGGACGCGCCCGAGGTGATCGAGGGGCACGCCGCGGTGCCGTTCGCCCTCGTCGCCCACCACGACCCCGAAGGCGGACTGGTGCTGACCGGCGGGCACGACCGCGCCCGGTTCGAGGACGCCGACGCGGCCGCGCTGCTCGCCCAGGCCGCCCTGCTGCTGAGCACCCTGCCCGAGGGGCCGGCGGCCCTGGACGTGGCCGGGGTCCTGGAGCTGCTCGACGGCGTGCCCGTACCGCGGGTGCGGCCCGGGCCGCCCGCTCCGGCGCGCATCCTGCGGGCGGCCGCCCGTCCCGGGGCGGGCACGATCTGCCTGCTGCCGCCACCGGGTTCGCCGCCCGGCTGCTACGACGGGCTCCCCGCGCTCTACGACGGCCCGCAGGCCCTCGCCACCGTGGCCAGCCTCCCCGACGGGCAGGACCCGACCCGCTGCCTGCGGGCCCTTCGGCCCGCGCTCACCCGGGGCGAACCGGTGCTCCTCGGCGGCTTCTCCGGTGCGGGCGATGCCGCCCGGCAGGCCGCCGAGCGGGTCGCCGCACACGGCTGGCGCCCGCCGCCGGTCGCCATCGCCGGCGCCGCGGACGGCGGGCCCCGCCCGCTGCGGACACTGGCCCGCGCGCTGGCGGCAGCCGTGCGGAGCCCGCGTTTCACGTCCGCCTCCTCGGTCCCACCCGGCTCAACAGCTCCCTCTGCCCCCTCAGTCCCCTCCGTCCCAAACCATCAGGAGTGACATGTCCCGCCGTCTGTTCACCTCGGAGTCCGTGACCGAGGGCCACCCCGACAAGATCGCCGACCAGATCAGCGACACGATCCTCGACGCGCTCCTCACCGAGGACCCCACCTCGCGCGTCGCCGTGGAGACCCTCATCACCACCGGTCTCGTGCACATCGCGGGCGAGGTGACGACGAAGGCCTACGCGCCGATCGCGAAGCTCGTCCGCGACAAGATCCTGGAGATCGGCTACGACTCGTCCGTCAAGGGCTTCGACGGCGCCTCCTGCGGCGTGTCCGTCTCCATCGGCGCACAGTCCCCGGACATCGCGCAGGGCGTCGACACCGCCTACGAGAACCGGGTCGAGGGCGAGGAGGACGAGCTCGACAAGCAGGGCGCCGGCGACCAGGGCCTGATGTTCGGCTACGCCACCGACGAGACCCCCGAGCTCATGCCGCTCCCCATCCACCTGGCGCACCGGCTCTCCCGCCGGCTGTCCGAGGTCCGCAAGAACGGCACGCTGCCGTACCTGCGCCCGGACGGAAAGACCCAGGTCACCATCGAGTACGACGGCGACGCGGCGGTCCGCCTGGACACCGTGGTCGTCTCCTCGCAGCACGCCTCCGACATCGACCTGGAGGGGCTGCTGGCCCCCGACATCCAGGAACACGTGGTCGAGCACGTACTGGCCCAACTGGCGAAGGACGGCATCAAGCTCCAGACCGAGGGCTACCGCCTGCTCGTCAACCCGACCGGCCGCTTCGAGATCGGCGGCCCGATGGGCGACGCCGGCCTCACCGGCCGCAAGATCATCATCGACACCTACGGCGGCATGGCCCGCCACGGCGGCGGCGCCTTCTCCGGCAAGGACCCGTCGAAGGTCGACCGCTCCGCCGCGTACGCGATGCGCTGGGTCGCGAAGAACGTGGTCGCCGCCGGCCTCGCCTCGCGCTGCGAGGTCCAGGTCGCGTACGCCATCGGCAAGGCCGAGCCCGTCGGCCTCTTCGTCGAGACCTTCGGCACGGAGAAGACCGAGATCGCCAAGATCCAGGACGCGATCGCCGAGGTCTTCGACCTGCGCCCGGCCGCGATCATCCGCGACCTCGACCTGCTCCGCCCGATCTACGCCCAGACCGCCGCCTACGGCCACTTCGGCCGCGAGCTGCCGGACTTCACCTGGGAGCGCACCGACCGGGCCGAGGCCCTCAAGGCCGCCGCCACCCGCTGACGGCTCCCCTCCCCCCACGGCTCCCCTTCCCCCCACCCCTGCCCCGCCCGCCCCCGCCCCACCCCGCCGACAGCGAGAGCCCGGCCCAACCCCGCCCCAGGAGACCACGTGCGTATTGCGGTGACAGGATCCATCGCCACGGATCACCTCATGGCCTTTCCGGGCCGGTTCGTCGACCAGCTCCTCCCCGACCAGCTGGAACACGTCTCGCTGTCCTTCCTCGTCGACTCCCTGGAGGTCCGGCGGGGCGGGGTGGCGGCCAACATCGCCTACGGCCTCGGCGTGCTGGGGCTCGACCCCCTGCTCGTCGGGGCCGTCGGCCCCGACTTCGGCGAGTACGAGGTCTGGCTCAAGGAACACGGTGTGGACACCGGCGGAGTGCACGTCTCCGCCGGGCACCAGACCGCCCGCTTCATGTGCATGACCGACCAGGACTCCAACCAGATCGCCTCCTTCTACGCGGGCGCGATGGCGGAGGCCGCCGAGATCGACCTGCGCGGACTCGTCGCCACCGGCGGCCCCCTGGACCTGGTCCTCGTATCGCCCAACGACCCGGCCGCGATGCTCCGCCATACCAAGGAGTGCCGCGAACTGGGCATCCCCTTCGCCGCCGACCCCTCCCAGCAACTGGCCCGGCTCTCCGGGGACGAGGTACGGACCCTGGTCGACGGAGCCCGCTGGCTGTTCACGAACGAGTACGAGTCGGCGCTGCTGCGCGAGCGCGCCGAATGGAGCGCCGAGGACGTGCTCGCCCGGGTCCACACCTGGGTCACCACCCTCGGCTCGAAGGGCGTGCGCATCGAACGCCAGGGGGCCCCGGCCCTCATCGTCGAAGCCGTCCCGGACGTACCCGCCGAGGACCCGACCGGCGTCGGAGACGCCTTCCGCTCCGGCTTCCTCGCCGCGGTCAGCAAGGGCCTGCCGCTGGAGGCGGCAGCCCAACTCGGCTGCGCGATGGCGGCACTGGTCCTCCGCGCCGTCGGCTCCCAGTCGTACGAAGCCCGGCCCGCCGAGCTGCTGCGCACGGTACGCGCGGTGTACGGGCCGGGCGCCGAGCGCCGGCTGGAAGCCGTACTGGGCCCCGAGGGAGGGGACTCGTGAACCGGGCCGATGCCCTCCGAGAGGCACTCGCCACGCGTGTGGTCGTCGCCGACGGGGCCATGGGGACGATGCTCCAGGCGCAGGACCCCTCGATGGAGGACTTCCAGCAGCTGGAGGGTTGCAACGAGGTCCTGAACGTCACGCGTCCGGACATCGTGCGGACGGTCCACGAGGCGTACTTCTCGGTGGGTGTGGACTGCGTCGAGTCGAACACCTTCGGTGCGAACTACGCGGCGCTGGCCGAGTACGACATCGCGGACCGCAACTTCGAGCTGTCCGAGGCGGGCGCGCGCATCGCCCGTGAGGTCGCCGACGAGTTCACCGCTTCGAGCGGGCAGCAGCGCTGGGTGCTGGGCTCGATGGGGCCGGGGACGAAGCTGCCGACGCTGGGCCACATCACGTACGGCCAGATCCGCGATGCCTACCAGGTCAACGCGGAGGGTCTGCTCACCGGCGGCGCCGACGCGCTCCTCGTGGAGACCACGCAGGACCTGCTGCAGACCAAGTCGTCGATCATCGGCGCGCGGCGGGCCATGGAGGCGCTGGGCGTGTCCGTCCCGCTGATCTGCTCGGTGACGGTGGAGACGACGGGCACGATGCTGCTGGGGTCGGAGATCGGTGCGGCGCTGACGGCGCTGGAGCCGCTGGGCATCGACATGATCGGTCTGAACTGTGCGACCGGTCCGGCGGAGATGAGTGAGCACCTGCGCTACCTCGCCCGCAACGCGCGCATCCCGATCTCCTGCATGCCCAACGCCGGCCTGCCGGTGCTGACCAAGGACGGGGCGCACTACCCGCTGTCCGCCTCCGAGATGGCCGACGCCCAGGAGAACTTCGTCCGCGAGTACGGGCTGTCGCTGGTGGGCGGCTGCTGCGGTACGACGCCGGAGCACCTGCGGCAGGTCGTCGAGCGGGTGCGGGGTGCGGAGATCACCGCGCGGACCCCGCAGCCGGAGCCGGGCGCTGCTTCGCTGTATCAGACGGTGCCGTTCCGGCAGGACACGTCGTACATGGCGATCGGTGAGCGGACGAACGCGAACGGGTCGAAGAAGTTCCGTGAGGCGATGTTGGAGGCCCGCTGGGACGACTGTGTGGAGATGGCGCGGGACCAGATCCGTGAGGGCGCGCACATGCTCGACCTGTGCGTGGACTACGTGGGGCGCGACGGCGTCGCGGACATGGAGGAGCTCGCCGGCCGTTTCGCCACCGCCTCCACCCTGCCGATCGTTCTGGACTCGACCGAGGTTCCCGTGATCCAGGCGGGTCTGGAGAAGCTCGGCGGGCGTGCGGTCAT
>NZ_JBHWJY010000032.1:0-80933 GCF_042731135.1 Streptomyces sp. NPDC059874 | reverse complement strand
CCGGCCCGCGCGGGGGGGGGGGGGGGGGGGGGGGGGGGGGGGCCCCCCCCCCCCCCACAGCGACGCCGCACACCGCCCGGACGAGGACACCGACCCGGCAGCTCTACCCTGGGAGCCATGAACACCAACCGCGGAGCCGCCGGCCGGGGCCGGGTCGCAGGGCTGCCCGACTGGGACCGCTGCGCGGTCATGGGCGTCGTCAACGTCACCCCCGACTCCTTCTCCGACGGCGGCCGCTGGTTCGACACCACCGCCGCCGTCAAGCGCGGCCTCGAACTCGTCGAGCAGGGCGCCGACCTCATCGACGTCGGCGGCGAGTCCACCCGCCCCGGCGCCTCCCGCGTCGACGAGGAGGAGGAGCTGCGCCGGGTCGTCCCCGTCGTGCGCGGGCTCGCCTCCGAGGGCGTCGCCGTCTCCGTCGACACCATGCGCGCGGCCGTCGCCGCCCAGGCCGTCGCGGCCGGCGCGCTGCTGGTCAACGACGTCAGCGGCGGACTCGCCGACCCCGGGATGATTCCCGCCGTCGCCGCCGCCGAGGTCCCGTTCGTGGTCATGCACTGGCGCGGCTTCAGCGCCGACATGAACAGCCTCGCCGTCTACACCGACGTCCTCGGCGAGGTCACCACCGAGCTCCGCGCCCGCATCGACGCGGTCGTGGCCGGCGGGATCGCCCCCGAACGGCTCGTCGTCGACCCGGGACTCGGCTTCGCGAAGAACGCCGAGCACGACCTGGCCCTGGTGGCGCACCTGCCCGAGCTGCGCGCGCTCGGCTTCCCGCTGCTGGTCGCCGCCTCGCGGAAGCGTTTCCTCGGCCGGGTCCTGGCCGGCGACGACGGCTCCGCCCCGCCGCCGGCACGCGAGCGGGACGCGGCCACGGCAGCCGTGTCCGCCATCGCCGCCCACCAGGGCGCATGGGCCGTACGGGTCCACGAGGTACGGGCGACCGCGGACGCGGTTCGGGTGGCCCGCGCAGTGGAAGGGGCTCTGTGAGCCGCACACACCCAGAAGGAGCCCAGTGAGCAGAACCGACATCGAAGCGGTCGAAGAGGTCAACACGGCCTTCTACGAGGCCATGGAGCGGGGGGACTTCGACGCACTGTCGGCGCTCTGGCTGGAGGACGAGATCTCCTGCGTGCACCCGGGCTGGCCCGTCCTCTCGGGCCGCGGCGAGGTACTGCGCTCGTACGCGCTGATCATGTCCCACACGGACTACATCCAGTTCTTCCTCACCGACACCAAGGTGGCCGTCATAGCCGACACCGCTCTGGTGACCTGCACGGAGAACATCCTCAGCGGAGGGCCCGCCGAGGACGGCGGGGAGCTCGGTCCACTCGTGGGCCAGCTGGTCGTCGCCACGAATGTGTTCCGACGCACACCCGAGGGCTGGCGACTCTGGTCCCACCACGGTTCTCCCGTCCTGACGGAGTCCGACGAAGAGGACGAAGAGGACACCGCCTGACCCCCTCCGGCGGGATCCCGAGTATTTCGCAGGTAAATTCGAAGATGGACGACGCCGACCGCACTCGGCGTAGGCCCATGGTTTCGGGGAGTCCCGGACCGGAAGTACCTACGAAAGCAGGAGTGATTCGCGTGGATCGTGTCGCACTGCGCGGCCTCAAGGCTCGCGGGCACCACGGCGTCTTCCCCAGGGAGCGCGAGGAAGGCCAGACCTTCATCGTCGACCTCGTGCTGCATCTCGACACCCGCCCCGCGGCGGCCGGAGACGACCTGGCGAAGACCGTGCACTACGGGGTCGTCGCCGAAGAGGTCGTCGACGTGGTCCAGGGAGAGCCCGTCGACCTGATCGAGACCCTCGCCGAGCGGATCGCCCAGCAGTGCCTCAAGCACGAAGCGGTGGCGCAGGTGGAGGTCGTCGTCCACAAGCCGGACGCGCCCATCACCGTCCCCTTCGACGACGTGACCATCACGATCACCCGGAGCCGCGCATGAACCACGGACTGAGCGCCCAGAGCGACCCCACCGTCCAGCCCGTACCCGCGTCCGTCACCGAAGCGGTGGACGCGGCGGACGTCACCCTGTCCAACCCCAAATGGGCCGTGGTCGCGCTCGGCGCGAACCTCGGCAACCGGCTGGAGACCCTGCAGGGCGCCATCGACGCCCTCGGCGACACCCCGGGCCTTCGGGTCAAGGCCGTCTCCCCCGTCTACGAGACCGAGCCTTGGGGCGTCGAGCCCGGCTCGCAGCCCTCGTACCTCAACGCGGTCGTCAGGATCCGGACCACCCTGCCCCCGTCCTCCCTGCTGGAGCGCGGCCAGGCCATCGAAGAGGCCTTCGACCGCGTCCGCGAGGAGCGCTGGGGTCCGCGCACGATCGACGTCGACATCGTCGCGTATGCCGACGTGGTCTCCGACGACCCCGTCCTCACCCTCCCGCACCCGCGCGCCCACCAGCGCGCCTTCGTGCTGGCCCCCTGGCACGACATCGACCCGGAGGCCCAGATCCCGGGCCACGGTCCGGTCGCGGCCCTCCTGGCCGGAATCGGCCTGAGCGGCGTCACTCCGCGCACCGACCTGGAACTCCGCCTCCCGGAGTAGTCGTTAAGTAGCCTGTTCACTGCGAGTGCGAGCACTGAGAGTGGGGAACGGGCAAGTGAAGCAACTGAGGCCGGCGGTCCTGGCGGGCATCTTCGCCGTCGCCGGGGTCCTGTCCTGGGCGGGCGCCCGGCTGTGGAACGCGTACGGCACCCTGCCGGGCGTTCCCTTGGCCGCCCCCATCGTGCTGGCCGTGATCGCGGTGATCCTCCTCGCGACGGCCCTGTCCATGCGCGCCCGCCTCAAGGCCCAGCGCGAGCGGCGCCCGGGCGCCAAGGGCGTGGAGCCGCTGATGGCCGCCCGCGCGGTGGTCTTCGGCCAGGCCAGCGCCCTGGTGGCGGCCCTGGTGGCGGGCATGTACGGCGGTGTGGGCGTCTTCCTGCTGGCCGACTCCCTCGACGTCCCCGCCCGCCGCGACCAGGCCTGGTACGCCGGCTTCTCGGTCCTGGCGGGCGCGGCGGTCGTGGCCGCCGCGCTCTTCCTGGAACACGTCCTGAAACTCCCGGAGGACGACGACACCCCGGAGGGCGCGGCCCGCGCCTAGCCCGTGCCTGGCCCGTGCCCGGCCCGTGCCCGGGGCTCAGCAGTCGGCGAGGCGCTGCCACAGCAGGCGGCCGAGGAGCGAGCCCCGGCTCGGCGCCTGACCGCGTCTTCAGCGGGCCATGATCAGGCTCATGGCCTCGTTGCGGGTGGCGGGGTCGCGGAGCTGGCCGCGGACTGCCGAGGTGATGGTCTTCGCGCCGGGCTTGCGCACGCCGCGCATGGTCATGCACATGTGCTCGCACTCGATGACCACGATGACCCCGCGCGGGTCCAGGATCTCCATCAGGGAGTCCGCGATCTGCGTGGTCAGGCGTTCCTGCACCTGGGGACGGCGGGCGTACACGTCCACCAGGCGGGCCAGCTTCGACAGGCCGGTGATCTTGCCGTCCGTGGACGGGATGTAGCCGACGTGGGCCACGCCGTGGAACGGGACGAGGTGGTGCTCACAGCTCGACATGACCTCGATGTCCTTCACCAGCACCATCTCGTCGTGCCCGAGGTCGAACGTCGTCGTCAGGACCTCTTCGGGCTTCTGGTACAGCCCGGCGAATATCTCCTTGTACGCCCGCGCCACGCGTGCCGGCGTCTCCAGGAGGCCCTCTCGGTCCGGGTCCTCGCCGACCGCGATCAGGAGCTCTCGGATGGCCGCCTCGGCGCGCTTCTCGTCGAACTCGCCGATCGTGCCCTCGTCACCGGTCAGGGTCACTGGGTCGGTCATGTCTTCCTCGTTCCTGTGCACACAGCGCTCGCGGGCACGTGAAAGTGCCGCGCCCCCCAGGCTAGAACCTGGGGGGCGCGGCTTCCATTCCGGGTGGATCAGGCCTCGGGGCGGTCCTCCGGGGCCACCTCGATGCCCTTCTCCGTGGAGACCGGCGTGACGGCCGCGGCCGCCGAGGTGCCGTTCGCCGAGTTCGTCAGCTGGAGCTCCTTGGGAGAGAGCACCGGCGGACGGGTGGAGGGGGTGCGCCGCGAGGAGCCGGTCCACGCGGGGCGGGCCGGGCGCTTGACGATGGTCGAGAAGATCTCGGCGATCTCCTCCTTGCCCAGCGTCTCCTTCTCCAGCAGCGCGAGGACCAGGTTGTCGAGGACGTCCCGGTTCTCGACCAGGATCTCCCAGGCCTCGTTGTGCGCGGTCTCGATGAGCTTCTTGACCTCTTCGTCGACCAGCGCCGCGACCTCTTCCGAGTAGTCCCGCGGGTGCGACATCTCGCGGCCCAGGAACGGCTCGGTGTTGTCGCCGCCGAACTTGATCGCGCCCAGTCGCTCGGTCATGCCGTACTGGGTGACCATCGCGCGGGCCGTGGCGGTGGCCTTCTCGATGTCGTTCGCCGCGCCCGTGGTCGGGTCGTGGAAGACCAGCTCCTCGGCCGCGCGCCCACCCAGCATGTACGCCAGCTGGTCGAGCATCTCGTTGCGCGTGGTCGAGTACTTGTCCTCGTCGGGCAGGACCATGGTGTAACCCAGGGCCCGGCCGCGGGACAGGATCGTGATCTTGTGGACCGGGTCGGAGTTCGGGGAGGCCGCCGCGACGAGGGCGTGTCCGCCCTCGTGGTACGCGGTGATCTTCTTTTCCCGGTCCGACATGATCCGGGTCCGCTTCTGCGGACCCGCCACGACGCGGTCGATCGCCTCGTCCAGCGAGTGGTTGTCGATCAGCTTCTTGTCCGAGCGGGCCGTGAGCAGCGCGGCCTCGTTCAGCACGTTGGAGAGATCGGCACCGGTGAAGCCGGGCGTACGGCGGGCGACGGCGCCCAGGTCGACGTCCGGGGCGACCGGCTTGCCCTTCTGGTGGACCTTGAGGATCTCCAGACGGCCCTGCATGTCCGGACGGTCGACCGCGATCTGGCGGTCGAAGCGGCCGGGGCGCAGGAGGGCCGGGTCGAGGATGTCCGGACGGTTCGTGGCGGCGATCAGGATGACGCCGCCCTTCACGTCGAAGCCGTCCATCTCGACGAGCAGCTGGTTGAGGGTCTGCTCGCGCTCGTCGTGACCGCCGCCGAGACCCGCACCGCGGTGCCGGCCGACGGCGTCGATCTCGTCGACGAAGACGATCGCCGGGGCGTTGGCCTTGGCCTGCTCGAACAGGTCACGGACACGCGAGGCACCGACACCGACGAACATCTCGACGAAGTCGGAACCGGAGATCGAGTAGAAGGGGACACCGGCCTCGCCCGCGACGGCGCGCGCGAGCAGGGTCTTTCCGGTGCCGGGCGGGCCGTAGAGCAGCACACCCTTGGGGATCTTGGCGCCGACGGCCTGGAACTTCGCCGGCTCCTGGAGGAACTCCTTGATCTCGTGGAGTTCCTCGACGGCCTCGTCCGAGCCCGCGACATCGGCGAAGGTCGTCTTCGGGGTGTCCTTGGTGATGAGCTTGGCCTTGGACTTCCCGAAGTTCATGACCCGGGAGCCGCCGCCCTGCATCTGGTTCATCAGGAACAGGAAGACGACGACGATGAGGACGAAGGGCAGGAGCGAGAGCAGCACGCTCAGGAACGGGCTGGTCTTGTCCGGGGTCACCGAGTAACCCTTGGGGATCTGACCGGCTTCGTACTTGGTCTGGAGGTTCTGGGCGAGCTGGACGCCCTGATCCCCGATGTAGTTGGCCTGGAACTTGGTGCCGTCGTGCTTGCCGAGCTTCTGGCCTTCGCTCAGCTCGATCTTGATCATCTGGCTGTCGCCGGTGGTCAGCTTGGCTGTCTCCACCTGGCCACTGTTGATCGCCTTGATGACCTCGCTGGTGTCCACCGACTTGAAGCCGCCGCCGGAGCCGACGACATTCATCAACACGACCACGGCGAGGACGGCCAGCACGATCCACATGACCGGCCCACGGAAGTATCGCTTCACGTCCATCCATACGGGGCGCAACGCACCCCGTCCCTCCTGCCCGTAGGTAAATGCTGCTGTGAGTAAAGACTGTTCTTCGGAATGTACCCCTGTATTGTCACCCGCGGCCTCGTGGGACGGCTGACAGACCCGCTTTCCCTGCTCCAACGGCGGGAATCGCCCCCAGGTTCCCGTCGGGGCCCTGGGGACGTCGAATCTCCGGAGCGGCGGTCAGCCGCCGTAGACGTGCGGGGCGAGCGTGCCGACGAACGGCAGGTTGCGGTACTTCTCCGCGTAGTCGAGGCCGTAGCCCACGACGAACTCGTTCGGGATGTCGAAGCCGACCCACTCCACGTCGATCGCGACCTTCGCGGCCTCGGGCTTGCGCAGCAGCGTGACGACCTTGAGGGAGGCCGGCTGGCGGGAGCCCAGGTTCGACAGCAGCCAGGACAGCGTCAGACCGGAGTCGATGATGTCCTCGACGATCAGGACGTGCTTGTCCTTGATGTCGGTGTCCAGGTCCTTGAGGATCCGGACGACGCCCGAGGACTGGGTCCCGGCGCCGTACGAGGACACCGCCATCCAGTCCATGGTGAGCGGGGTGGACAAGGCGCGCGCCAGGTCCGCCATCACCATCACGGCGCCCTTGAGCACACCGACGATGAGCAGGTCCTTGCCCGCGTACTCCGCGTCGATCTTCGCGGCCAGCTCGGCCAGCTTCGCGTCGATCTCTTCCTTGGTGATGAGCACCGACTGGAGGTCGTTGCCCATGTCCTTCTCGTCCACCCGCATCACTTTCGTTGTCGGCCGGGGCTCCGGGGGTACCCCCGGAGGACTCAGCCGTGCTTCAGCACCAATCAGCCCTGCCGGATGACAAGTCTGCCACCCTGCCGCTGGGCCTCGACCCGGCCGGGCAGGTTGATGGCGCCCTGACCGCGCCATCCGGTGATGAGGCGGTCGACTTCCTCGATGTGGCGGGCGAAGAGGGAGCCTGCGGGGGAACCGGCGGCGACGACGGCCCTGCGCAGCACCCGGCGGCGGACGGCCGGGGGCAGGGCGTACAGCTTCGCGCACTCGAGCCGGCCGTCCTCGTCCCGTACGCCGGTCTCGGCTTCGGCGGCCCAGGCGTCCAGGGCGTCGGCGTCGTCGCGGGAGAGCTGGGCGGTGCGGGCCAGTGCTTCGACGACGCCCTTGCCCAGGGCCTTCTCCAGCGCGGGCAGTCCCTCGTGGCGCAGGCGGGAGCGGGTGTAGGCGGGGTCGATGTTGTGCGGGTCGTCCCAGACGGCGAGGGACTGGACCATGCAGGCCTTGCGGGCGGTCTGCCGGTCGACCTGGAGGAAGGGGCGGCGGTAGCGGTGGCTGCGGCCGGGGCCTCCCGACACTTCCGCCATCCCGGACAGGGAGCGGATGCCGGAGCCGCGGGCGAGGCCGAGCAGGACGGTTTCGGCTTGATCGTCCCGGGTGTGGCCGAGCAGCACGGCGGACGCGCCCAGCCGGTCGGCGGCCTCGTCGAGGGCGCCGTAGCGGGCGTCACGTGCGGCGGCTTCGGGTCCGCCGTCGCGGCCGACTCGCACGGCGACGGACTCCACCGGGTCGAGGCCGAGGGCGGTCATGCGGACGACGACCTCGGCGGCGCGCAGGTCGGAGCCGGGCTGCAGCCCGTGGTCGACGGTGATGCCGCCGGCCCGGATGCCGAGCTTGGGGGCTTCGAAGGCGAGTGCCGAGGCGAGTGCCATCGAGTCGGCGCCGCCGGAGCAGGCGACGAGGACGAGTGGCAGGCCGCCGCCTGTGGTGGGAGTGTCGGTGAGGTCGGTGAGGACGTCATGGAGTGCGCGGCGGACCGCCAGGCGTATCGCTGCGACCGCAGGATGGGGACCCATGTCCGGTGCCCTTCGATGGTGTTCGGATGCCTCGGAGGCTTCGGGGTGTGTGGTGCGCTGGGGTGCTTGCCCGGCTGCCCGCGCGGGGCGGGTTGTCACTCAGAGTGCGTCGATGGTGACAGAACCGAGCCGTTCCCCGAGCATCGCACGCCCTTCCACGCCTCACGGTCCCTCGGACGGGTGATGCTGCTTCCCCCAGTGAGACATGTTTACGCCCCCGAGTCAGCCCCGAGTCACTTTTATTCGCTCCCCTCGCTCCCCTTGCGGTGCACGCGGGCGACCCAGTCGGCGGGGCGGGCGATCTCGGCCTTGGTCGGGAGGGTGTTCGGTGAGGTCCACACGCGGTTGAAGCCGTCCATGCCGACCTGGCCGACGACGGCGCGTACGAAGCGTTCGCCGTCGCGGTACTGGCGCAGTTTGGCGTCGAGGCCGAGGAGCTTGCGCAGGGCGGCGTCGAGCCGGCCCGCGCCGCTGGCGCGGCGCTGCTGGAACTTCTCGCGGATCTCGACGACCGAGGGCACCACCTCGGGGCCGACGCCGTCCATGACGTAGTCGGCGTGCCCTTCCAGCAGGGACATGACGGCGGTGAGCCGGCCGAGGATCTCGCGCTGCTCGGGTGTCTGCACGAGCTCGACGAGTGAGCGGCCCTCGTCGCCGCGCTCGGCGTCGGGGCGGGCGCCGGCGAAGGACTGGGCGGCTTCGCGGATGCGTTCCAGGACGGTCGCGGGGTCGACCTCGGTGGCGCCGAGGAACGACTGGATCTCGCCTTCGAGGTGGTCGCGCAGCCAGGGGACGGCGGTGAACTGGGTGCGGTGCGTCTCCTCGTGCAGGCAGACCCACAGCCGGAAGTCGTGCGGGTCGACGTCCAGCTCGCGTTCGACGTGGACGATGTTCGGGGCGACCAGCAGCAGCCGGCCGCCGCCCGCGGAGCCGGGGAGGTCGCGGGAGACCGGCGCGAAGGTCTCGTACTGGCCGAGGACCCGGGAGGCCAGGAAGCTGAGCAGCATGCCCAGCTCGACGCCGGTGACCTTGCCGCCGACGGCTCCGAGCACGGCGCCGCCGGGGGTGCCCGCGCGACGGTCCTGCATCTTGCCGAGGAGCGGCTGGAGCAGCTCGCGGAAGCCTGCCACGTTCGCCCTGACCCAGCCGGCCCGGTCGACGACGAGGACGGGGGTGTCGGGGACGGCCGCGCCTTCGGGGATCATCCGGGTGAACTCGCGTACGTGCCGTTCCGAGGTCCTGGCGTGCGCGCGCAGCTCCGCGACCACCGCTCGTGCCTCGTCCCGGCTGACCTCCGGGCCGGACCGCACCAGTCGGGTCGCGGTCGCCACCGCGAGGTTCCAGTCGACCATCTCGGCACCACTGATGCTCGTCATGCGTCAACGGTACGTGGACCAGCCGTTCGGCGGACCCCTACGGTGCGGCCGCGACTGCGGCGGCCAGTTTGTCGAGGGCCTTCTCGGCGCCTTCCGGGCCGGGGGTGTTCGCGGTCAGGAACGCGAAGGCGAGGAGCCGGCCGGAGCGGTCGACGACGGTGCCGGAGAGGGAGTTCACGCCGCTCAGGGTGCCCGTCTTGGCGCGGAGCAGGCCGGCCGCCGGGGAGCTGCCGGAGTTGCGGGCGCGCAGGGTGCCGGTGAATCCGGCGACGGGCAGTCCGGTGAGGACCGGCCGCAGCTCCGGGTGCCGGGGGTCGGCGGCCTTGGCGAGGAGTCCGGTCAGCAGGCCGGCGCTGACCTTGTCGGCGCGGTTGAGGCCGCTGCCGTCGGCGAAGCGGGAGCCGCCGACGTCCACGCCGAGGGCGGCGAGTTTGGCGGCGACGGCCTTTTCGGCGCCCTCGAAGCTCGCGGGCTGCCCGGAGGCGAGGGCGGTCTGGCGGGCGAGGGCCTCGGCGATGTCGTTGTCGCTGTTGGTCAGCATCCGCTCGACGAGCCCGGAGACGGGCGTGGAGAGGGTGACGGCCAGTGGCCGGCCGCCGGCCGCCGCCTTGGCCTTGGTGGGGGCGCCGGTGACCTTGACGCCGTTTTCCGCCAGCAGGGCGGCGAAGGCGCGGGCGGCCTCCTTGGCGGGGTCCTCGACGCGTTCCACGGGCCCGGAGGTGGAGTTGTCGGGGCGGCCCTCGTCGGCCGCGAGGGAGGTCACGAGGGCGAGGTTGGGGTTGGCGCCGATCGGGTGGCGGGCGGGGCCGGTGTAGAGGCTGTCGTCGTAGCCCAGGGTCACGGTGTAGGTGCCGGCGGCCTTGAGGGCCACCGCGGTGTCGCCGGCGAGGGCGACGAGGTTGCCGCCGGGTCCGGCGGGGCTCTTCTTCTTGGCGGTGAGGGAGGGGTCGCCGCCGCCGACGAGGACGATCTGGCCAGGGGCGGCGCCGGGGGTGACGGTGGTCCGGATCTGGTGATCGGGCCCGAGGGCGGCCAGGGCCGCGGCGGCGGTGGCGATCTTGATGGTGGAGGCCGGGGTCATCGCCTCGCGCGCCCCGGACTCGTAGAGCACCTGCCCGGTGGCGGTGTCGACGACGGAGGCGGTCCGGACGGTGCCGAGGGCCGGGTCGGCGAGCAGCGGCTTGAGCGCGGCGGCGAGCCCGTCGGGAGCGGTCTGCTGCGTCCGGGCCGATCCGACCCCCGGGAGCACCCCGGGCGCGCTGGGCGCGGCCTTCGGGAGCGCCCCGGAGCCGTGGCCGGCGCCGTGATCTGCGCCACCCGTACGGCTCCAGGAGGCGGCCCTGTCCCGCTCGGCCTTACGCTGGCCGGAGTCCCAGGGACCGGCGGAGGCCACCAAAGCCCCGGACAGGGCGAGGCCGGCGACGGCGGACCCCGCGATGAGCTGCCACGTCTTGACCAATGGCACCTCGGACCAGCCCCTTTCGCGATCACACATATGCGTGAGGGACACTTAACCACTGCGTCTTGCCGCGAGCATGGCACCCCACCCGACTGGGCTGGGCCGGACGCGCACGCAGTTCAATCAAATGCCGTCTCGAAGCAATTCGGTCTGCTGAAGCTGATCATGGAGGAGCAGGACGTGGAGTTCGACGTCACCATCGAGATCCCCAAGGGTTCGCGGAACAAGTACGAGGTGGACCACGAGACCGGCCGGATCCGTCTGGACCGTCGCCTCTTCACCTCGACCAGCTACCCGGCCGACTACGGCTTCGTCGAGAACACCCTGGGCGAGGACGGCGACCCGCTGGACGCCCTGGTCATCCTTGACGAGCCGACCTTCCCGGGCTGCCTGATCAAGTGCCGCGCCATCGGCATGTTCCGCATGACGGACGAGGCGGGCGGCGACGACAAGCTGCTGTGCGTGCCGGCCTCCGACCCGCGTGTCGAGCACCTGCGCGACATCCACCACGTGTCCGAGTTCGACCGCCTGGAGATCCAGCACTTCTTCGAGGTCTACAAGGACCTGGAGCCGGGCAAGTCGGTCGAGGGCGCGAACTGGGTCGGCCGCGCCGAGGCCGAGGCCGAGATCGAGGCCTCGTACAAGCGCCTGGAAGCCTCCGGCGGCCACCACTGACGCTGCGCCAGCCGCAGGGTCCCGGCGGAGCCCCCGCCATCCATACATCGCCGGCGGGCGGTACCCCCTTGCGGGGTGCCGCCCGCCGGCGCGTTCCGCCGTAGCCGGGCTGCCGCCCGGCCCCGGTCCTCAACGCCGGACGGGCTGAAAGATCCAGCCTCGCCGGCGCTTGAGGCGCGGGGTCTGGGGCGGAGCCCCAGAGGCTGTCCCGCACCGGCGCCCGCGGCCTGGCTTGGCCGGGGAGGAAACGGTTCCGCATACTGATACGGCAGGTGATCACGGACTGGAGGGCGCGTGGCGGAAGCCGATGGGGTGGAGGACCGCAAGCCCCAGTCCGACGAGGCGCACAGCGCTTTCACGCCGCCACCGGGGATGCAGCCGGAGGTCTCCGAGGACGATCAGCCCACCTCGGAGTTCGCCCTTCCGCCGGGCACGGAGCCGGTGCAGCCCGAGCCCGAGGGCTCGGCCTTCGCGACCCCGGCGACCTACAGCGCCGCGCACTCCCCGCCCGCCTACACCCCCGGCCAGGGCTTCCCCGTAGCGCGCATGAAGGAGTCCCCCTGGCAGGACCGCATGCGCACGATGCTGCGCATGCCGGTCGACGTGCGCCCCGTACCCGACCTCGTGCAGCGGCCGAGCGAGGCCGGGCCCGCCGTGGGCCGCGTGCTCGACCTGACGCTGCGCATCGGGGAGCTGCTGCTCGCGGGCGGTGAGGGTTCCGAGGACGTGGAGGCCGCGATGTTCGCGGTGGCCCGCTCCTACGGGCTGGACCGCTGCGAGCCCACCGTCACGTTCACCATGCTGTCGATCACCCACCAGCCGTCCCTGGTGGACCACCCCGTCTCGGCGAACCGGACCGTACGCCGCCGGGGCACCGACTACACCCGCCTGGCGGCCGTGTACCGGCTCGTGGACGACATCAGCGCCCACGAGATCGACGTCTCCCTGGAGGAGGCCTACCGGCGCCTCGCCGTGATCCGCCGCAACCGGCACCCGTACCCCACCTGGGTGCTCACGGCCGCCGCCGGGCTGCTCGCCGGGGCCGCCTCCACGCTCGTCGGCGGCGGGGTGCTGGTCTTCTTCGCCGCCGCGCTCGGCGCCGTGCTCGGCGACCGGCTGGCGTGGCTGTGCGCCGGTCGCGGGCTGCCGGAGTTCTACCAGTTCGTGGTGGCCGCGATGCCGCCCGCCGCGTTCGGGGTGGCGCTCAAGCTCGCCGAGATCCAGGACATCAAGGCCTCCGCCGTGATCACCGGCGGGCTGTTCGCGCTGCTGCCGGGGCGGGCTCTGGTCGCGGCCGTGCAGGACGGGCTGACCGGCTACTACATCACCGCGTCCGCCCGGCTGCTGGAGGTCATGTACCTCTTCATCGGCATCATCATGGGCGTCCTGGTCGTGCTCTACCTGGGCCTCCAGCTCGGGGCCTCCCCCAAGCCGGAGGAGGTCCTCCAGATCACCCAGCGGCCGCCCGTCCAGATCGCGGCCTCGATGGTGCTGGTCTTCACCTTCGCGATCCTGCTCCAGCAGGAGCGCTCCACCGTGTGGATCGTGACGCTGAACGGCGGGGTGGCGTGGGTGACCTTCGGGGCCCTGCACTACGCCGGAGGCATCCCGCCCGTGCCGTCCACCTGCGTCGCGGCCGGGCTGGTCGGCCTCTTCGGACAGCTCTTCTCCCGCTACCGCTTCGCGTCCGCCCTGCCGTACGTGACGGCCGCGATCGGCCCGCTGCTGCCCGGCTCGGCCACGTACTACGGGCTGCTGCTGATCGCGGAGGACCGGCTGAACGAGGGGCTGGGCTCGCTGGTGAACGCCGCGGCCATCGCCCTGGCCATCGCGATCGGGGTCAACCTGGGCTCGGAGACCTCCCGGCTGTTCATGCGCATCCCGGGCGCGGCCAAGCGCCGTGCGGCGGCGAAGCGGACCCGGGGCTTCTGAGGCCCGTACGGATGCACGTACGCCCCCGCAGGCTCTGGCGGGCCTGCGGGGGCGTACGTGGCGGCCGGTGCGATCTGCTGCGCGCGGCTCAGAGATCCGGGGCTCCGCCCCGTACCCCGCGCCTCAAACGCCGGCGGGGCTGAATCAGCGCTTGGCGTGGCGGCGGCGCTCGCCCGGGGCGGACGCCTCGTCGGCACCTGCCTCACCGCCGGCCCTGGCCTCCTTGCGGGCCTTGAGGACCTCGAAGATCACCGGGATCAGGGAGATCAGGACGATCAGGACGAGGATCGCCTCGATGTTGGTCTTGATGAACTCGATCTGGCCGAGCCAGTAGCCCGCGATCGTGATGCCCGCGCCCCAGCCGATGCCGCCGATGACGTTGTACGTGAGGAAGGTGCGGTACTTCATCGAGCCGGCGCCCGCGACCATCGGCGCGAAGGTGCGGATGATCGGCACGAAGCGGGCGAGCACGATGGCCTTCGGGCCGTGCTTGTCCATGAACTCGTGCGCCTTGTCGAGGTTCTCCCGCTTGAAGAGCTTCGACTGCGGCCGGTTGAAGAGCTTCGGGCCGAAGAACTTGCCGATCATGTAGCCGACCTGGTCACCGATGATCGCGGCGGCCACGATCAGGGTGCAGACCAGCCACAGCGGCTGCTTGATGTACTCGCCGTTCGCGACGAGGAGACCCGCCGTGAACAGCAGGGAGTCGCCCGGCAGGAACGCGAAGAGTCCCGATTCCGCGAAGACGATGACCAGGATGCCGATCAGTCCGAAATGCGAAATCAGGTAGTCCGGGGACAGCCACTGTGGCATGAGCGCAAGCTGGTACACGGGTTCCGGACTCTCCTGGATGCGGGGGCGTGCTGCGGGGCGGGCGGTCTCAATTATCAACGCACACGACCCCCTCCCGGTTCCAGAGCCGGGAGGGGGTCGGGTGCGTGACGATTCGCCTCCGCTTGCGCATTTACACCTTGCGTACCGCGTTCGCCAGGATCGCGTCCCGCAGGTGCTCGGCGAGACCGGGCTTCATGGAGTCGTAGAACTCCTTGAACCGCTCGTCCGCGACGTACATCTCGCCGAGGCCGGTGTGGATCTCGTACGTGCAGTCGTAGTACCACTCCACGATGTGCCGGCGGTGCTCCTCGGCCATGTCCATGGCCGCCTCGCCGTCGGCGGGCTCACCGGCCTCCATCAGGGCCGCGTACCGGGCGCCCCAGTCGGCGCCCTGGTCCTGGATGCGCTTCCAGTCGTCCTTGGTGTAGGTGGCGACCCGCCGCTGCGACTCCGCGTAGGCCTCGGTGCCGCCCCAGCGCCGCTCCGCCTCCTCCGCGTACTGCTCGGGATCCTTGTCACCGAAGACCTCGAACCGCTCCTCGGGCGTGAGGTTGATGCCCATCTTCTTCGCCTCCATGGCGTGCTCAACGGCCTTGGCCATCTGCTGGAGCCGGGCGATCCGGTCGGTCAGCAGGGCGTGCTGCCGGCGCAGATGCTCCCGCGGATCCGATTCCGGGTCGTCCAGCAGGACCGCGACCTCGTCGAGGGGGAAGCCGAGCTCCCGGTAGAACAGGATCCGCTGCAACCGGTCCAGGTCGGCGTCGTCGTACCGCCGGTGACCCGCGTGGCTGCGGCCGCTCGGGGAGAGCAGACCGATCTCGTCGTAGTGGTGCAGGGTGCGCACCGTGACTCCGGCGAATCCGGCGACCTGGCCCACGGAGTAGCCCATCTTCTTCCCTCCTCCTGGTTGGGTACGCCCTTCACTGTGGGTCCTCACGCCACGTGAGGTGCAAGTCCCAGTGCATGGCCTAACCCATGGCCTTGGTTCCGTCGATGGACTCGCGGACGATGTCCGCGTGGCCGGCGTGCCGGGCGAACTCCTCCATCAGGTGCAGGAGCATCCAGCGCATGGAGACCTTGCCGTCCTTGGGGAACCAGGGTGCCTCGGGGAGCGGGAAGGTGTCGTCCAGGCTCGGGACGGCGGCGATGAAGGTCTCGGTCTCCTGCCGGACCCGGTCCCAGAAGGCCAGGACGTCGGGGATGGACTCACCGTCGACCAGGCGGAACATCTCGTTCCAGGTCTCCCGCGAGCGCTGCCGCTCGTTGGGCTGCTGCTGGGCCAGCCGCAGCCACGTCAGCTCGACCTCGGCCACGTGCTTGAGCAGCCCGGACAGGGTGAGCTCGCTGGCGCTGGGGCGGCTCGCGGCCTGCTCCTCGGTCATTCCGAGGAGGGTTTCGCGAATCGCCGTGCGCTGGGCCTCGACGAAGGCGAGGAGCGTGCCGCGCTCGTCGCCGACAACCTCGGTGGAGATCTGAGCCATGACCAACCGCCTTCTGCGTGTGGGGTGTTCCCGGCTTCCCGGCTTCCCGGGTGCTTCTTCCTGACACCCCACACGCTACGGAGCAATGCGGTCAGGTTCTGTCCGCAATCGCCGACCGGCTTTCAGTTGGCCGAAATCTCTCCGTCCGGGCGGATCACCGGCAGCGCGGTGGCGGGCTGCGGCAGCAGCGCCTTGGTCAGATCCTGCTTGCCGGTCGGGTCGAGCCCGTACATCGCCTCGTAGATCTTGCGGACCGCCGGCCCGGACGCCCCCGAGCCGGTGCCGCCCTGGGAGATCGTCATGACGATCGCGTAGTCCTCGGTGTACGAGGCGAACCAGGAGGTGGTCTGCTTGCCCTGGACCTCGGCGGTGCCGGTCTTGGCGTGCATCGGGATCTGCTTCTGCGGCCAGCCGCCGAAGCGCCAGGCGGCGCTGCCGTTGGTGGCCACGCCGGCGAGGGCCTCGTCGATGTCGTCCCGGGTCTTGGCGTTCATCGGGAGCTTGCCCTGCACCTTCGGTGCGATCTCCTGCACCGACTTCCCGTCGGCACTGACGACCGCCTTGCCGACGCTGGGGTGGTGGAGCGTGCCGCCGTTGGCGATGGCCGCGTAGACGGAGGCCATCTGGATCGGTGTGACCAGGGTGTCGCCCTGGCCGATCGAGTAGTTGATGGCGTCGCCCTCGCGCATCTGATTGCCCTGGCGGCAGTTCTCGTACGCGATCTTCTCGGCGAAGGTGCCGTTCTTCTTCCCGTCCCGGCACCAGGCGGCCTTGTTGGCCTCGAAGAAGTCCTGCTTCCACTTGCGGTCGGGGATCCGGCCGGGGACCTCGTTCGGCAGGTCGATGCCCGTGCGCTGCCCCAGCCCGAACTCGTGGGCGGTCTTGAAGAACCAGTCGTTCGGGTTCTTCTTCGGGTTGATCCCGCCGTCCTTCTTCCACTCCTGGTCGGCGAGCAGGTAGTACACGGTGTCGCAGGAGACCTCCAGGGCCCGGCCGAGGGTGATGTCGCCGTGGCCCTGGGACTCGAAGTTGGTGAACGTCTGGCTGCCGACCGAGTACGAGCTGGGGCAGGGGTAGCGGGAGTTGAACGGGTACCCCGCGTTCACGGCGGCCGTCGAGGAGACCACCTTGAAGATGGAGCCGGGCGCCGCCTGGGCCTGGATGGCCCGGTTCAGCAGCGGATAGTTCGACTCCTTGTCGGTGAGCTTGGCGTAGTCCTTCGCGGAGATGCCGCCCACCCAGGCGTTCGGGTCGTAGGTCGGGTTCGAGGCCATCGCCACGACGCGGCCGGTCTTGGTCTCCATGACCACGACGGAGCCCGAGTCCGCCTCGTAGTTGCGGCCGGTGTTCCTGTCGTTGACCTTGCGGGCCTCGACCATCGCGTTGTTCAGCTCGCGCTCCGCGACCGCCTGCACCCGGGAGTCGATCGAGGTCACGATGTTCGAGCCGGGCTGCGCCGGGTCGGTCTGCCCCTGGCCGATGACCCGGCCGAGGTTGTCCACCTCGTAGCGGGTGATGCCGGCCTTGCCGCGCAGCTCCTTGTCGTACGTGCGCTCCAGGCCGGAGCGGCCGACCTGGTCGGAGCGCAGGTAGGGGGAGTCCGAGTTCTTCGCCTTGGCGATCTCCTCGTCGGTGACCGGGGAGAGGTAGCCGAGCACCTGGGAGGTGTTGGCCTCGTCCGGTGCCGCGTAGCGCCGCAGGGCGGTGGGCTCGGCGGTGATCCCGGGGAAGTCCTCGGGGTGCTCGCGGATCTGCAGGGCCTGCTCGGTGGTGGCCTCGTCGGTGACGGGGATCGGCTGGTACGGAGATCCGTTCCAGCAGGGCTGCTTGGTCTTGGCGTCGCAGAGCCGCACCTTGTCGATGGTCTCCTGCGGGTCCATGCCGAGGACCCCGGCGAGCCGGGTGAGGACTTCCTTGCCCTTGTCCTTCATGGTCAGCAGCTCGGTGCGGCTGGCGGAGACCACGAGGTGGGTCGCGTTGTCGGCGAGCGGGACCCCGCGCGAGTCGAGGATGGAGCCGCGCACGGCGGGCTGGACCACCTGCTGGACGTGGTTGTTCTTCGCCTCGTCCGTGTACTCCTGGCCATTGCGTATCTGCAGGTACCAGAGGCGTCCACCCAGGGTGAGGAGCAGCGAGAAGACGACGATCTGGATGACGACGAGCCGGTTCTGGACCCGAGGGGTCCGGCCGGTCTCCGGTATGTTGCTCAACTCGATCTCCCCCGGGCGGCACCGCGTACGCCCGGTCGAGTCTAAGACCAGTCGGGGGTCAGAACGGGAACCGGCTGCGGCCGTGCTGGACCGAGATCCACTTCTGCGTGGTGAACGCTTCGACGGTGGCCTCGCCGTTCAGTCGGCCCAGGCCCGAGGCCTTCTCGCCGCCGAAGGCCGCGAGGGGCTCGTCGCCGATGGTGGAGTCGTTGACGTGGATCATCCCCGTCTCGATCCGCTGGGCGAAGCGGACGCCGCGTTCCACGTCCCGGGTGTGCACGGCGCCGCTCAGTCCGTACGGGGTCGCGTTGGTCAGCCGTACGGCCTCGTCCTCGCCGTCGAAGACCACGAGCAGGGCCACCGGGCCGAAGATCTCCTGGCTCAGCAGCGGGGAGTCCTCGGGGAGGCCGGCGAGGACCGTCGGCTCGACCAGGTTGCCGCGCGTGGAGCCCCGTACGAGGGCCCGCGCGCCGGATTCGATCGCGCGGTCCACGAGCGCGGTGAGGGCGCCGGCCTGGAAGGAGTTGATCAGCGGGCCGATGTGGGTGTCGGGCTCGTGCGGGTCGCCGGTCTTCAGGGAGCGGACACGGGCGGTGAACTTCTCGGTGAACTCCTCCGCGACGGCCGCGTCGACGAGGATCCGGTTGGCGGCCATACAGACCTGGCCCTGGTAGACGAAGCGGCTGAAGACGGCCGCGTCCACCGCGTAGTCGAGGTCGGCGTCGTCGAGGACGACGAGCGCGCTGTTGCCGCTGAGCTCAAGGACCGTCCGCTTGAAGTGGCGGGCGGCGACCGCGCCGACGTGCCGGCCGACCCGGTCGGATCCCGCGAAGGAGATCACCTTGGGGACGGGGTGGGTCAGGAGCGCGTCGCCTATCTCGGCTATGTCGGTGACCAGGACGTTCAGCAGGCCGGCCGGGAGCCCCGCCTCCTCGAAGATCTTGGCGATGACCCCGCCGCCGACGACGGGCGCGTTCTGGTTCGGCTTGATGACGACCGCGTTGCCCAGCGCGAGCGCGGGGGCGACCGACTTCAAGGTGACCAGGAAGGGGAAGTTGAAGGGGCTGATCACGGTGACGACGCCGACGGGCAGGCGCTGGACCCGGTTCTCCTTGCCCTCGACCGGCGAGGCCAGGATGCGGCCCTCGGGGCGGACTGCGAGCTGGATGGCCTCGCGGATGAACTCCTTGGCGAGGTAGACCTCGTACTCGGCCTTGGGACGGGTCCCGCCGAGCTCGTCGATCATCGCCTCGACGATCTCCTTCTCGCGCTCCTCGGTGATCCGCAGGGCGCGTTCGAGGACCTCGCGTCTGCTGTAGGGGCTGGTGGCGGCCCACTCGCGCTGGGCGCGCTCGGCGCCGCGGTAGGCCTGGTCCACCTGCTCGACCGTGGCCACGGTGATGGCGGCGAGCTTCTCCCCGTTGTAGGGGTTGACGTCGATGATGTCCCAGGAACCGGTGCCGGCCAGCCATTCACCGTCGATGTACTGGTGAGCGAGTTCGCTGAATATCGACATGCCATCCCTTACTGCGAACGCGCACCCGTGCGCTGCACCGGAGACCGATCGGTCGTCATGCACTGATCAGGCGTCATAGTACGTGCGAATCAAGACAGTTGGAGCAGGCCGCGAAGAAGATCCCGGGTCCGGTCCGGGTCCGGGCAGTCCTGCTGGAGCCGCGTCATCGCCCGCTCGTACTGCCCCACTTCCTCTTCTTTGTCGAGGTAGAGGGCGCTGGTGAGCTGTTCCAGATAGACGATGTCCTGGAGGTCGGACTCGGGGAAGCGCAGCAGGGTGAAGGCTCCGCTCTCGCCCGCGTGCCCGCCGAAGGAGAAGGGCATCACCTGGAGCTGGACGTTGGGCCGCTGGGATACCTCGATGAGGTGTTCCAGCTGCCCGCGCATGACGTCGCGGTCGCCGTACGGGCGGCGCAGCGCGGCCTCGTCGAGGACGGCGTGGAAGACCGGGGCGCTCTCGGAGACGAGGACCTTCTGCCGTTCCAGGCGCAGCGCGACGCGGCGGTCGATCTCGGCGGGGGTCGCGCCGGGCATGCCGCGGCTGACGACGGCGTGCGCGTAGGCCTCGGTCTGCAACAGGCCGTGCACGAACTGGACTTCGTAGATCCTGATGAGCGACGCCGCGCCCTCCAGGCCGATGTACGTCTGGAACCACCCGGGCAGCACGTCGCCGTAACTGTGCCACCAGCCCGTCGCGTTGGCTTCGCGCACCAGCCCCAGCAGGGACTCGCGTTCGGCGGTGTCCATGACTCCGTAGAGCGTGAGGAGGTCCTCCACGTCTCTGGCCTTGAAGCTCACCCTTCCCAACTCCAAGCGGCTGATCTTCGATTCGGATGCGCGGATCGAGTAGCCGGCCGCCTCGCGGGTGATGCCGCGGGATTCACGGAGTCGCCTGAGCTGGGAGCCCAGGAGGATGCGGCGCACCACGGAACCGCTGGCTTCTGCGGTCACTAGTACTGCCCTCCCCATCGCAAATTGACATGCGTGCGCGTCGAGGGGGCCCCCGCACCCCAAGGCCCAGAGTCTGCCACCAAAACGCATCGGCCCGTACTCGTTCTGTAACGGAATCCCGCCGCCGGCAAAAGAAGTCCGTAAGTATGCGTAGGAAGAAATGAGCAAGAACCGTCACGGGAGCGGACAGGTCCGGCGCGTGCACGTGCATCTGCCCTTGCATCCGGCTCCGCCATTCGGAACGATGGTCCCCGCGCACCTGCGTGCTCTTCGCGCCGGCGCCGGACCCACCCCGCAGTTCTCTTTGGACGAAGCCGCCGCTTCGCCCGCGAATCCCGGGAGTGCCTCGCATGGGGACGAATGGATCGACCATGCTCGAGCCGTTACGGCAGGGGCTTCCCCCGGTCGACCCCACGGCTGTCTCCGGGTCCGCTTCATGTGCCCTGCCCGCCCGCTTCGACGCGGTGCGCGGGGCACGTTCGTTCACTCGCTCGACACTGGCCCAGTGGGGTCTCGACGAGCGCTTCGACGATGTGGCCCTCGTCGTCTCCGAACTCGTCACCAACGCGCTGCGCCATGCCCTGCCGGACGATGCGCGGGGGCCGGCCACCGAGTCGGAGCCGTCCGTACGACTGCACCTGATGCGTTGGAGCACCCGCCTGGTGTGCGCGGTGCGCGACCCCAGCGAGGACCGGCCCGGCGGGGCCTTCTCGCCGGAGCGGGCGGAGGAGAACTGCGACCTGGAGTCCGGGCGGGGGCTGTTCCTCGTGGACGCGTACAGCGACAGCTGGGGCTGGCACCCGCTCGCGGGACGGCTGACCGGCAAGGTGGTCTGGGCGCTGTTTCTGCTCCACGACTGAGCCGGCGGCTGACACCCGAGACACCCACTAACGCGGACTGGCCGGGATTGATCATTGCGATCAGTCCCGGCCAGTGCACGTGCATGGCTTGATAGTGGCTCGATGAACGCTCTGTTCCGCCAGACCTGCCACAGCCCTGTCAGCTGATCAGGTGATCGAACTCGCCGTCCTTGACGCCCAGGAGCAGGGCCTCTATCTCGGCCGGCGTGTAGACGAGCGCCGGACCGTCCGGGAAACGCGAATTGCGGACGGCGACATCGCCGTCCGGCAGCTTCGCGAACTCCACGCAGGAACCCTGCGAGTTGCTGTGTCTGCTCTTCTGCCAGGTCAGCCCGAACGTGGTAGCGAGTTCTGCAGCTGCCATCCCGTTGTACGCGTGGTCCACAGGAAGCCCCCGATAGTGCAGATGTCAACTGCACCGGATCATAGCTGTGTTCATAAGCGCCTGCATGGGCAGATGCACGTGCAGGCGGAGTGTGGTCCCTTGATCACAGACACGACATCCCCTGGGCACCCCGCAAGACGACCCCTACGGGCGCAGGGCCTCGGACACCTCGTCCAGTGACTCCAGGAGCTGTTCGGCGGCCCCGCGCAGCACCCCCGACTCGGGCGCGTCCCAGTCCGCCAGCACCGTCCTGACCCCGTCCCAGCACGGCACGCGCCGCTCGCGCACCTCCCGGGCGCCCGCCTCGGTGTCGCTGCGCACCGCCTCCGCCAGGGCGGCCGCGCCCGGCACCGGATCGTGCGACCGGTCCGGGAAGTGGGCCTCCAGGAGCATGGCGTGGCGGCCCAGCGCCGCCAGGGCGTCGCCCGCCCCGTCGGCGGCCGCCCGGGACAGCCCCCGGTGGCGCACCGGCTCCCCCGCCGCCCGGTCCACCGCCTCCTGCCAGGCGACCCGGGCGTCACGGGCCGCCAGCAGGGCCTCGCGCACATCGGTGCGCCGCGCCCCGGCCGGATCGGCGTACTGGCCGAGCACGGCGGCCGCGTACCGCCCGCCGGCGGCGATCCAGTCGGCGAGGCGGGTGCGCAATCTGGGGGTCTCCCAGGCCGGGTAGACGGCGTAGGCGATCATCGCGAGCAGTCCGCCGACCAGGGTGAGGGCGACCCGGTCGGGCACCGTCTGGTCCCAGCGGGTCCCGCCCATGCCGAGCAGGAAGACGACGTAGGCGGAGACGAACACCTGCGCGACGGCGTACCCGGTGCGCATCAGGACGTACATCAGGCCCGCGCTGACCACCGCGAGGAAGCCGGAGAGGTACATGCCGGGGTGGACGAGCTGCACGATCCCGGTCGCGACGGCCACCCCGACGAGGGTGCCGGCGAAGCGGGCCACGGCCCGCGAGTACGTCTGGGAGAAGTCCGGCCGCATCACCATGACGGAGGCCATCGGGGCCCAGTAGGCGTGCCCGAACGGCAGCGCGTGCCCGATCAGATAGCCGGCGCAGGCCACGGCGGTGACCCGCAGCGCGTGCCGCAGGATCGGCGACCCGGGGCGCAGCTGCGCCCGTACGGCCTTCAACACCAGCGGCGCCAGCCTCGGCAGGGTGGGGCGCAGCATCGACTCGCCGGGATCGGCCGTGCGCCCCGATCCCGGCTCGGCCGTCTCCAGTACGTCGTCCAGCAGCGCGGCGAGTCGGCGCGCGGCCCGCAGCGGCGCCCCGGCCAGGAGGTCGGCCGTGTCGGGGGACTTGAGGATCGCGAGGGAGGGCGCGGGCAGCGCCACCGGCTCCCCGTGCCGGATCGCGAGCGCGGCGGCGTCCAGTACCTCCCCGGCGGCGGCGAGCAGTTCCCGCACCCGCTCCCGCCCGGGGCCCTCGGCGGCGGCCCCGACGGCCGGGTCGGCCAGGGAGGCCAGCACGGGCCGGATCCGCTCCGCGAGGCCCCGCGCCCCGTGCAGCTCGGCGGGGCGCCGCCGGGCCTGGCGCGGGGTGACGGTGGCGGCGGCCCGCGCCCGCATCAGGGGCGCCGGGTCGAAGGGGGTGACGGGGTCCTGGCGCAGGCGCCGGGCGTAGTCGGCCTCGGCGGCGAGAGCGTCGGCCAGGGCGTCGCGCTGGGCGCCCCAGCGGCGAACCGGGAAGAGCACGATGAGCAGCGCCTGGACCATCCCGCCGGCGGCGATCATCGCGGCGTGCCCGGCGGCCTGGGGCACGGAGGTCGGCAGCGTGACGGTGACCAGCATGATCGCGACGTTGCCGGAGGCGATCATCCCAGCGGTGGGGCCGGCTGCCCACAGCATGCCCGCGGCGAAGGTCCAGACGGCGAGCAGGGCGAGGAACAGCGCGGTGTGCGAGGAGCCGACGAGGTAGCCGACGAAGGTGGAGACGGCCAGGGTCAGCCCGGAGGCGAGGGCGAGGACGGGGCGCGGGCGCCAGCTCTGCTGAAAGGTGGCGATGGCGGCCATGAAGGCACCGAAGGCGGAGCCGGCCGCCGCCCCGGGCCCGAGCAGGGCGAGGGAGATCCCTACGACGATGGCGAGCCCCGCGGCGGCCCGCAGCGCGACGAGCGGCTCCAGCCGGGTCCGCTCGACGGTCACGCCCGCCCGGGCGGTGTCCTTCAGCGCCCGGAACCAGCTCATGGCGCCGAGCGTACCGTTTTGCCCCGGTTGGATAGGCTCTGCGCGTGCGGCGCCGCTGCCCTGCGGGCAATCCAGCCCTTCCGGGCGGACGGCATCAGCCAAATCCAGCCCCGCCGGCGTTTGAGGCGCGGGGCCCGGGGCAGCGCCCCGGCAACGGCGCCGCACCCGGAGCTGGACGCGGCTACCGCGGGAGCGGCTTGCGGCGGCCCCCCACGTGGGCCGCATCGGCGGCAGCCGTGCCGTCCTCCCAGCCCGCATGGTCGGTGGCCCCGCGCAGCCGGGTCGTCGTGGTCTTCGGGAACATCTCGTCCGCCCGGGAGGTGACCGCGACGTCGCGGGCCACGAGGGCCGGCAGGTTGTCGGAGGCCTCGCACGCCGTGTGCTCGGCCGTCTCCGCGAGGCGCCGGCCGAGGCGGCTGGCGTAGGCGAGCAGGAAGGACTGCCGGAAGGTCTTGGTCCGCTTGCGTCCCCCGGCCCGCTGCGCGGCCTCCGCGCGGGTCATCGCCGCCGTGCCCTGGACGAGCAGCGAGGTGTACAGCAGCTCCACCGCCTCCAGATCGCTCTCGAAGCCGACCACCGTGGAGAACTCGAAGGAGCTGTTCCACACCGCCCGGCAGCGGTTGGCCGTGGCCACCGCGTCGAGCAGCACCGCCTTGGCCTCCTCGTACGGCGGCTCGACCCCGATCCGGCAGGCCCCCGGCACCTGCGCCGGCCGACCGCCGCGCGCGGCCAGCAGGGCCTCGTCCACGGTGTGCCGGGCCATCAGCTCCTGGGCCTTGGCGCTGAGCGCCTCCGCCTCCTCGGGGAAGGTGGTCGCCTCGGCCTTGGCGAGCAGGGCCCGGATCCGGCCGAGCATGCGGGGCTCGATGTGCGCGTGTTCGTGCTCGTCCAGGGGGTCGCCCGGAAGCGGGCCCACCGGTTCGATGGAGGGCAGCCGGATCAGCAGCCGCAACACCTCCAGCAGCGCGGTCGCCAGGGTGAACCGGTCGGCCTTCTCCCTCGCCGCGAGCTGCTGCGCGTACGCGTCGTCGCCCGACCACCACACCTCGGCCTCGGTCCACCGCTCGGGGAGCCGGGCGTAGCGGCGCGCCTCCCCGGCTATCAGGTCGCCGGTTATCCGTACGTGCCGCTCGTCCAGATCCCGCCGCACGAGCCGCAGCACGTCGGCCGGCTGCCACCCCCGCTCCCAGGCCTGCCGTACGTACGCCTCCCCGCGCGCCAGCAACTCCCGCCCGACCCCGCCCCAGCCGGCCGGGGCCGCCGCCAGGAGGGAGGCCCCGGTGTCGAGGCCGGCATCGTCCTGGGCGTACAGGGCCACGGCAAAGGCCCGATCAACGGTCTCGGCAAGGTCTCTCACCCCTTCAGCTTGGCATGCCGGTGGCTGCGCTCCGCCCGATCCCATGGGTGCAGCGCCACTGCCGGGGGCTCCCGGCGGGGCTGAAATAGCCCTGCGGGCAATCCGGCCGGTTCCGCTGCGCGCACTTGCAGGCCGACGCCGGCCAAAACCAGCCCCGCCGGCGTTTGAGGCGCGGGGTCCGGGACGGAGCCCCGGCAGCGGACCCGCGGGGAAGCCACGGGCGGCGCCCCGCACCCGCCACGGCCCGGCGCCGCCGCACTGTCAGACCGCGGTGGGACACTCGCACCCGTGAGCGAAACCGCAGGTCGATGGGCTCTCGCCGAGGACGGCGACGGGTCGTGGCTGGCCGCGCCCGCAGACCCCGCCGGCGGCGGGCGGCGGATCACCGTCCGGCACCCCGCCGAGGCGATCCGCACCGCACCCCCCGGCACCCGCTGGATCTGGCAGTCCACCGCCGCCGTCTACCCCCACCTCCTCGCCGCAGGCACCCGCGTGGACCGCTGCTACGACGTCGAAGACGCCGAGCTGCTCCTCCTCGGCCACGAGGGCCGCTTCGGCGAGCCCCGCTCGGCCGCCGCCGCCTGGGCCCGGCTCACCAACGCCCCCGTGCCGCCGGATCCACCGCAGCGCGCCGCCGAGCCCGGCACCCAGGACTCCCTCTTCGATCCGCGCCCCGCCCCCGTCCCCCTGGACGCCCTGCTCGCCGTCCACGCCGACCAGGCGAAACGGATCGACGCCACTGCCCACCCCGACCGGATGCGGCTGCTCACCGCCGCCGAGTCCGCGGCCTTCCTCGTCGCCGCCGAGATGCACCACGCGGGCCTGCCCTGGCGGGCCGACGTGCACCGCGCCCTGCTGACCGAGCTGCTCGGCGAGCGCTACGCCGGCGGCGGCGAGCCCCGCCGGCTCGCCGAGCTGGCCGACCGGATCTCCGCCGCCTTCGGCCGCCGGGTGCGTCCCGAGCTGCCGACCGACGTCATCAAGGCGTTCGCCGAGGCCGGGATCAAGCTGAAGTCCACCCGCCGCTGGGAGATCCAGGAGCTCGACCACCCCGCCGTCGAGCCCCTCCTCGCGTACAAGAAGCTGTATCGGATCTACACCGCCCACGGCTGGAGCTGGCTCGCGGACTGGGTGCACGACGGCCGCTTCCGCCCGGAGTTCATCCCCGGCGGCACCCTCACCGGCCGCTGGGTCACCAACGGCGGCGGGGCCCTGCAGATCCCCAAGGTGATCCGGCGGGCGGTCGTCGCCGATCCCGGCTGGCGGCTCGTCGTCGCCGACGCCGACCAGATGGAGCCGCGCGTACTCGCCACGATCTCCCGCGACCCCGCCTTCATGGAGGTCGCCGGGCGGCCGGAGGACCTCTACACCGCCGTCTCCCGTCAGGGTTTCTCCGGCGACCGGGACAAGGCCAAGATCGCCGTCCTCGGCGCGGTCTACGGGCAGACCTCCGGGGACGGCCTGAAGAACCTGGCCGCCCTGCGCCGCCGCTTTCCCCGGGCCGTGGCGTACGTGGACGAAGCGGCCCGGGCAGGCGAGGAGGGCCGGCTCGTACGGACCTGGCTGGGCCGCACCTGCCCGCCGCCGGTCGGCGCCCCGGAGGACGGCGAGGCCGGCATCCCGCAGGACCAGGACGACGGCTGGACCCCGAGCTACGCCTCGACCAACACCCGGGCCCGCGGCCGTTTCACCCGTAACTTCGTCGTGCAGGGCAGCGCCGCGGACTGGGCCCTGCTGCTGCTCGCGGCCCTCCGGCAGGCACTCGCCGGCATGCGCGCCGAGCTGGTGTTCTTCCAGCACGACGAGGTGATCGTGCACTGCCCGGCCGAAGAGGCCGAGGCCGTCGCCGAGGCGATCCGCGCCGCCGGGGACCGGGCCGGGCGGATCACCTTCGGCGACACCCCGGTCCGGTTCCCGTTCACGACGGCGGTGGTGGAGTGCTACGCCGACGCGAAGTGAACTAGGGGGTGCTCCACTTCGGGCTCAGGGCGAGCTCCTTCAGCTGGTCCATGGTCAGCAGCGGGGTCTTGCGGGTGGCGGGCTTGTTCTGGTTGCCGGTGTTGAAGGCGGAGACCACCACCCGGAAGCCGTCCGGACGCAGGGTGTCCACGCTCCACCAGACCACCCCGGCGCCACCCTTCTCGCCCGGCTTCTGCTCGACCTTCACCTTGGTACCGTCCGGCAGCGTCGTCACACCGGGGCCGTTCATGTGATCGGCCAACAAATCCCCCATCTTCGACTGCGCGTTGACCTGGACCAGGGAGTCGCCCTTGCCGTCGGTGAGCACGGCGTACGCGTAGTCCCCTTCGCCACCCCTGGAGACGACCGAGATCGCGTCCTTCCGGATCAGGGACAGCAGGACGGTCGCGGCGTCCGGGCGGCCGCCGGTGTCCGGCGGGGTCTGGGCCGCCCGCTCCGGCTCGGCCGCAGGCAGGTCGTTCAGCGCGGGGTTCCACTTCTCCGAGGTGACCAGCGCCTTCAACTGGGCGGGGGTCAGGGGCGGCTTGGGCCGGGAAATCGCCGCACCCTTCTCGGCCGGGGCGTTCCACTCCGACACCTCGACCTGGAAGCCCTTCGGGGTCACGAGCACGGCCCGCCAGAGCTTGGTGTCCACGCGGCGGTCCGGGTACTCGTAGCCCTGTTCGACCAACACCTTGGAGCCGTCCGGCAGCTGCTCCACCTCGCAGTCGTCGTACTCCCGGAGGTGTTTGTCCCCGCAGTCGGTCATCTGGCGGGCGTTGCTGCCGTTCGGGTCCACCCGGGAGAGGGTGAGGCTGATGGCCGCCTTGCCGGCGCCGTCGTCGTACACGCCGTACGCCAACGGGGCATCGTCCGTGCCGCGCGCCTCGGTGTCGGTCAGCTTCCCGCCCGGCAGCAGCTCCTTGAACACCGCGAGCAGCTGTTCGCCGGTGACCGCGCCGGTTCCGCCGCCGGGGCGCTTCCCCTCCGGGGCGCGGGTCTGGCCGGGCCGGCCGGTTGCCGCCGGTGGCGCAGCGACGTCGACGCGGCTCGCACCGTCCGAGCCGGGTCCGTCCAGCAGGCCGCCGGTGTAGGCGCCGGCCGCGCCGATCAGGGCCAGGGACAGCACCGATCCGCCGATCATGCCGGCCCGGCGGCGCGCCACCAACCGCCGTCCGCGCCGCTCACCGGCTTCCACGAGGGCGTGCCGGTCGGTCGTGAAACCGTCCCCCGCACGCCGCAGGGCTTCGCCGAGCTCATCTTCAAAGGGCATGGGGAACCAAACCTTCCGTTTCAGGGGTGGGGAAAGGAACGCACCGGCACGGCCCGACCGGGGGCCGCGCCCACTCCTCAGTGGCCCGCGAACTCCGCGATGCTGCCGCCCAGTTGCTCCCTGAGTCGGCCGAGCGCCCGCGAGGTCCGGGTACGGACCGCCGCCGAGCTGGTGTTCATCGCGTCGGCGGTCTCCTCGACGCTGCGGTCCTCCCAGTAGCGCAGCACGAGCACCGCCCTGTCCTTCGGCGCGAGCCGCCCCAGCGCCTCCAGCAGCGTCAGCCGCAACGCCGGATCACCGGAGCCGGCGGCCACCGCACCCGAATCGGGGAACTCCCCGACCGGGCGCTCGCCCGCCGACCGCCGGCGCTGGTGGGTCAGGAAGGCCCGGACCAGCACCGTCTGCGCGTACGCCGCCGGATTGTCGATGCGGGAGATCCGCCCCCAGAGCAGGTACATCCGCCCCAGGGTCTCCTGCACCAAATCCTCCGCGAGGTGGGTGTCCCCGCTCGCCAACAGGCAGGCCGACCGGTACAGATGCCCCGATCTGCCTGCCGCGAACTCACGGAACCCGTCCCTGCGACCCTGTCGCATCCGCTCCCCCTCGCGCAGTCTCCACCCCATGGACGCGACGGCGGCCCGGAAATGTTTCACCCGAGTTCGTGGAAGTAGACGTGGAACTCCTCGCGTACGAATCCCTCCGCCTCGTACAACCCCTGCGCGACCGTGTTGTCGTAGGCGGTCTCCAGCTGCACCCCGGCCACCCCGGCCTCCCGCGCCCGGCGCAACACCTCGCGCAGCAGCGCCCGACCTGCGCCGGTGCGGCGGCCCTCCGGGGCCACGTACAGGTCGTTGAGCACCCAGGCGGTGTCCATGGTGAGCGAGGAGAACGCCCGGTACACCTGTGCGAATCCGACCGTTCCGACGCCCGGCGCATCGGCGAGCAGGACCAGCGACTCGTCCTTCGCGATCCGCTCGGCGAGGAAGGCGCGCGGCCGGTCCGGATCGGTCACCTCCACCTCGTAGAAGTCGAGGTACCCGCGGAACAGTCCGGCCGCCACCTCGACGTCCGCCTGCCCCGCGACCCGCAACTCGATCCCCGAACCCTGCTGCACATCCATCCCCTTCGTCCGTCCCTGCGCGCCGAACTCATTGTGCGCACAGGGACGGACACCCCCGCCGGCGCCCTCCTACTTGTTCTGAGCCGGCAGCGTGTAGACGTTCTGCGGCGTCACGATCTTGGTGATCGCCTCGGCGAACAGCGTGCTCGGCTCCTGGCCTTCGGCGAGGATGTCGGTGTTCAGCACGATGGCCAGCGTGGCCTGCGCCTGCGGCAGGTAGACGGACACGGCCTCGTACCCCGGCAGCGAGCCGTTGTGCCCGGTCCAGCCGTGGGTGTCGAAGATGCCGAGACCATAACCGGCGCCCGGCAGGGCATCGATGACCTTCAGCCGCTGGGCCTGGGTGGCGGGCGTCAGCAGCGTCCCGGTGGCCATGGTCTTCGCCCAGGACCGCAGATCATCGAGGGTGGAGATCATCGCCCCTGCCGCCCAGCCCCAGGACGGGTTCCAGTTGGTCGCGTCCTCGACCTTCCCGGTCAGCGTCTGGTTCGTGTAGCCGTGGGCGTGCGGCTCGGGGAACTCCGCGCCCGTGGGGAAGAGCGTGTTCTTGAGCCCGGCCGGCTTGACGACCTTCTCGTTGACGTAGGCGGCGAGCTTCTGCCCGCTCTCCTTCTCCACCACCAGGCCGAGCAGGATGAGATTGGTGTTGCAGTACAGGAACTTGGCGCCGGGCTCGAACAGCACAGGGTGCTTGAAGGCGTACGCGAGCAGCTCCTGCGGGGTGAAGACCCGGTCCGGGTCGGTGAACAGGGCCTTGTCGAACCCGGGATCCGCGGAGTAGTTGAACAGCCCGCTCCGCATCTCGGCGAGCTGGCGCAGCGTGATCCGGTCCCCGTTCGGGACCCCGTCGATGTACTTGCCGATGGGGTCGTCCAGGCCGACCTTGCCCTCGTCGACGAGCTGGAGCAGCGCGGTCACCGTGAAGGTCTTGGTCACGCTGCCGATCCGCATGTGCATGTCCGTCTTCATGGGGGCACCGCTCGCCTTGTCGGCGACCCCGAAGGCCTTCACGTACTCGCCCTTCCCGGGCGCGGACAGGTTCACCATCACCCCGGGCACCTTGGCCTCGGTCATCACCTTGCGCACGGCATCGTCCAACTGCCGTGCCACGGCGGGCGTGAGCTGCGCGAATTCCCCGTCATCCTGAACGGGCGCCGCGACCACCGCGACCGCGGGGACTCCACCCCAGGCATTGCCGGCACCGGCCCCGAGGGGCACCATCACCATCCCGAGCACGGCCGCCCCGACCGCCGCCCTCTGCACCCGTGTCGCCATGCCGGGCCTCCTCCACCGCGGAGATCCCCCACCCCTCCAACGTAGCCCCGCCCCCCTACCCCGGCGACCGCAGCCCGGGCCCAAGGGGACGGTTACGGGCGGTCAGCACACCAATCCGCTGATCACTCTTCGTAGTGGACTGCCTCACAGGGCAGAACCGGGAGCCGACCACAGGAGTTCCGATCCGGAGACACACTCCCCACCAGAAGGGACATCGATGGGCAAGCGCTTCACGGCCCGGATCTTCGCCGCTCTCACCACGGCGGCCGCGCTGACCGTCTTACCTCCCACCGATGCACACGCAGGCGCCATCGGCTCGACGCCTGTAGCCGGCTTTGACTACCAGGTAGGCGGCGTCACCATGACGGTTCCAACCGGCTGCATGTTCACCCACATCATCCGCGGAGACGGCAAGAAGATCACCTACCAGAACGCCGGCGTCGACTGCGGCTTCGTCGGAGCGCTCAACGCCGGTTTCTGCAACTGGCGCATCGACTTCACCTACGCGGACACCGACGGCAAGACCTATCGCACCTCCCGCGGCAAGACGCACACCGAGTGCGAGATCCACCCGATGCGTGACAACGCGCCCCAGACACTGCCCCGCTACGGCAAGGCATGCGCACACCTCAACATCAACGGCACGCGCCGGGTCAGCCAGTGCCACCACATCACGAAGTGAGCCGCGCATGACCAGCCAGCCCAACCCCGAGGACCCCGCGTGGGAAGCCAAACGCCGCCGCGCCGGCATCACGGCCTTCCTCACCGGCGCCGCCGCATCCTTCGCGTTCTTCGCCTTCTTCCCCGGACTCCCCCACGTGATCGACTGGGGCGCGATCCTCGTCACCCTCGCCGTCGGCGGCCTCGCCCGCTGGGCCTGGCTCAAGCGACTGGCCCGGACCACGGAAGGTCATGGACAAACCCCAGGTCACGACGAGTGAGTCCTGGCGGTAGATCCGAGCCGCCTTAGGGATTCGAACATCCCGCTCAGGTCAGATCGGTACGGCCCGGTCTCCGAGTGCCGCCCGATCCACCCTGTGCCTCCCCGTCCGCGCACGCACCGCTCACGCGGAGTCCTGACCGTCGCACCGAACCGGCGGCTCCGAGGAGTTCGCGGTCGCGATCCGGCGCGTCGGCACCCCGCCGGCCTTCTCCTTCGAGCCGAAGGAGAAGGCCGGCCTCGGCGAGAGCACCGGCATCCTCGACTTCCGCATCGCGGCCGACGGAACACACCAAGGGAGGCTGTCCACTTGGAGGAGTTCACGGTCTCCAGCACCTCAACCTCGGTTCAATGCCCGAGTACTTAACGGTAGTTTTTTCGACCCTCCGGATCCATGCGGAGAGTTACCGTCCAGTCTCCGGGAAGATCACGATCTTGCTTGCCGTCCCACATCACGGCCTGACAGCTTGTGAGCTGATCAGACATCAACCCCTTCCATGGCCTGGGGTAGCAGGCCGGCTTCGCCATGCCCTCAGGCCGTGGATTGAATGATATGGATTCAGAAGTGAACAAGATAAAGGGAATTCTCCTTTCCTTTGCGATGGCTCTGGGGCTCATCGCGTTCGCGTCGCCCGCTCAGGCCGTCGACCGCAACTGCTACTCGGGCGAGTTCTGCGTCTACGTGGACAGCAATTTCAGCACCAGCAACGTCATGTACCGATTCCCGGGCGCTGACGGCGACTGGTGCACCGGCCAGAACGCGATCTGTGACGGCGACAGCTCCTGGAGAAACTACTGGAGCGTCCCCGCGACTTGGTACTACTGGCAGGGCTGGGTCGACGTACAGGGCTGCCTGAACCCCAACTACCAGCTGAGCTACGACTACTGGCTCAACGACGAGGGCCGGTCGCACAAGTGGAAGGGCGGCTCCACCTGCTGATTCCTCCAGGTCAGCACTGAGTGAGCTCTCGCAGCCCGGCCCCCTTCGCCGACAAGACGTCGTCGTCGGGGGGCGGGCGGCATTCCCGTATAACTGCCCATCCAACCCTGGGGTTTCGCATGCACAATGGACGGATCCGCGCCGCCGGCGCCCTCGCGCTCCTCGCTCTGGCAGCAACAACCGGTTGCAGTTCCTCATCAGCCGGCTCCGCGAAAGCCGATCCGGCCGCTGCCCAGCGGGCACAATCCGCGCTGAACGAAGTCCAGTCCGTCAAGGAACAAGTCGGCCTGCTGGAACGCCAGCTGATCAAGAAGTGCATGCTGGACCAGGGATTCACGGTATTTCCCCCGCTGCCGGAGGCGCAGCCGGAGAAGGACGAACACAAGAAGCCCGCGGGCGTCACCCCGGATCTCGCCGAGGCCCAGAAGACCGGATACGGGATATCGACCAGCCTGGCGGCCTCCGCAATCGATTCCGTACCCACCCAACAGGGGGCCTGGCAAAGCCTTCCGGATGCGGAAAAGCAGCGTTTCACCACGGCCCAGATCGGCACCGAGGACCAGAAGACCACTTACGACTTCGGAGACGGCCAGGTAAGCGCTCCCACCGCCGGGTGTTTCGGCACCGTGCGCGCGGCGCTGTACGGCGACCAGAAGGCGTATCTCCGACTGGACTGGATCGCGACCAACCAGGCGGGCGTCGCCAAGTCGAAGGCCGCCCAGAGCGACCCCGAGGTCATCAAGGCCAAGAACTCCTGGATCGCGTGCATGGCGCAGTCCGAATACCCGGGGCTGGGCACTCCGGTCGACGCCCGCAAGTCGGCGGAGGCCTACTACGACGGCCTCTCCCCGCAGTCCGCGCCGGACGCCCTCCGGTCCGCCCTGGACAAGGAGATCAAGATCGCGACCGCCGACGCGCAGTGCGGCACCAAGGCCGGGCTCAACGAGGCCGTGGCCACGGCCCAGTCCGCGGCGAACGCCCAGTACCTCACGCAGCACGAGGCGGACCTCGTGCAGTACCGGACGATCATGCTTGGCGCCGTCAAGCAGGGCCAGAAGATGCTGGGGTCCTGAGTGAGCAGGTTCCGACGCATACGTACGCGGCTGGTCGTGGGCGGCCTGACCGTCGCGGTGCTGTCCGCCAGCGGCGTCGCCTGGTACACGGCGGCCCAGGCCCGTACCCCCGCCCAGCGCGCGGCCCAGACCCGGCCACCCGCAGACTCGGTGATCACGGCCGAGGCCACGGCCTGCCCGCTGGTCGAGTCCCTCAAGCTCACCGGCACGCTCCGGGTCACCGATCAGGTCGCGGTGACCGGACCGGCGGCCACCCCGGGGGCCAGCCGCTCGGTGGTGACCAAGCTGCCCAACAAGCCCGGCAGCGAGGTCCGCGCCGGCACCGTGCTCGCCGAGGTCTCCGGACGGCCCGTCATCGCCCTTCCCGGCACCTTTCCCGCCTACCGCGACCTCGCCCTGGGCGCCCAGGGCACCGACGTGCAGCAGCTCCAGCGCGCGCTGCGGCCGCTGTACGGCACCGCGGTGACGGGGACCTTCGACCAGGCCACGGCCGACGCCGTGCGGCGCCTCTACCAGGCCGCGGGCTATCCGACCGTGAACGCGCCCGCGGCGGGGAAGACGCCGGACGCGACCGCGGCCAGGGGAGGGACGGACGGGACCGGCTCGGCGACCGGGGCAGCGACCGGGTCGGCGACCGGAGCAGCGACCGGAACGGCGAAGAACCCGGCGCCTGAAACCGGCGCCACGACCGGCGCCGCCACCGGCTCCAGTCCCTCCGTACCGGTGGGTGAGGTGTTCTACGTACCGACCCTGCCCGCGCGGGTGATCTCGGTCTCCGCCACGGTCGGATCGGACGGCGCGGGCGCACTGCTGAAGCTCGCCACCGGCGGGTGGCAGGTGGCGGTTCCGCTCCAGGGCAGTGTCGGCCCGGAGATCCTCCGGCTGACCGGCCAGAGCACGGCCACGCTCGGCGAAGGTCCCGGCGCGGGGGGCAAGGCACGCTTCCTCTCGGTACAAACGAGCGGCGGCGCCGCACCCGCACCCGCCGGCGGCTCCGGCTCCGGCTCGGGCTCCGGCTCGGGTTCCGGCAAGGGCGCGGACTCCGACGGGAAGGCTGCCGGCTCGACGACGACCCAGGACGCCGTCTTCGCCCTGGACACCGCTCCCGCCAACGCCGTCGAGGGCGCGAGTCAGCAGCTGGCCGTGCAGCTCCGCAGCAGCTCGGCCGAGTGTCTGGTCGTACCGGTGTCGGCGCTGTGGACGGGCGGCGACGGACAGCCGACCGTCACCGCCGTGTCGGAGGGCGAGCGGGTCCAGGTCCCGGTCACGGTGGAACTGACGGTCAACGGGCGCGTCGCGGTCAAACCGCAGAGCGGCGAGCTCCGCAAGGGCTCCCAGGTCCTGGTCGGCTACCAGGACTTCGCCCCCGGTCAGGGCGGCAAGGGGCCCGCGCGATGACCGAGAGCACCACGGACGTGCCACCACCGCCCCTCATAGAACTCCGGGACATCACCAAGACGTTCCCGGGAACGCCGCCCGTGACCGCCCTGACCGGCGTCACCGCGAGCGTGGCGCCCGGTGAGATGGTGGCCGTCACCGGCTCCTCCGGCTCAGGGAAGTCGACCCTCCTCAACGTGCTCGGGCTGCTCGACTCCCCCACCACCGGCACCCACCTCCTGAACGGGGTGGACGTCACCTCACTGAGCGAACAGGACCGCACCTCGGTGCGCGCCCGCGAACTCGGCTTCGTCTTCCAGTCCTTCCACCTGATTCCCTACTTGGATTGCGTACGGAACGTGATGGTGCCCCTGATCCACCAGAACCACCCCCGGCACGAGCGCCGCGCCCTCGCGGTGCAGGCACTGGAACGCGTCGGGCTCGGCCACCGTCTCTCGGCCCGCCCGGGCACCCTCTCCGGCGGCGAGCAGCAGCGCGTCGCCGTGGCCCGGGCCATCGTGCACGAGCCGCGGATCGTGCTGTGCGACGAGCCCACCGGCAATCTGGACAGCGCGAACACCGATCAGGTGGTGGCCCTGCTGCGGGATCTGGTGACGGAGGGGAACGCCGTGGTCGTGGTCACACACGAACCGGACGTCGCACAACGGGCCGACCGCATCCTGCAAGTGCGGGACGGCAGGATCCAGGCGGCGCCCCATGCCCCGTAGACGTCGTCCTCCCCGCACCCACACGGCACTGCGCGACATCCTCTTCCAGGCCGCATACGGTGTGGCCGGCCGCCGGCAGAGGTCCGTGCTGACCGTTCTCGGCATCGCGCTGGGCATCGCGGCCGCCGTGGCCACCACCGGCATCACCTCCACCGCGGCCGGGGCACTGAGCGGCGACTTCGACGCCTTCAAGGCGACCCAGGTCTCCGCGCAGTTCCCCGACTCCCAACAGCGGCCGGACGCTTCGGCGTCCCGCAGGGCCCTGGACATCGACGGCACGGTCTCCGGCGGCTTCTACTGCCGCTCCACCCGCGCCCCCGCACTCTCACGCCTCCCGGCGTCCTTCCACGCCGAGACCGGGCAGCAGATCAACATGGTCGCGGCCGAGCCCGGTGCCCTCACCGCGCTCGGCGTCGACCGCATCGTGGGCCGCTCCTTCGACGAGGCACCGAACCCGCGGGTCGCACTGCTCGACGCGGTCGCCGCGTCGGCCCTCGGCCTGCCCGACCTGAGCGGTCCACCGCAGATCTTCATCGACGGCGTCCCGTTCACGGTCTACGGGGTCTTCCAAGCCCCGGCGGGCGTCGCCCAGCTGACCGGGGCCGTCGTCATCCCCTACGCCGACTGCCAGGCGGCCTCCCCCGCCTTCGAGTTCGGGCCGACCACCATCGCGGTCAGGACCCGCCTGGGCGCCGCCGACACGGTGGGCCGGCAGCTCCCCCTGGCGGTCCATCCCGAGGCCCCGAGCACCCTCGCGGTCATGGTCCCCCCGGACCTGGCCTCGCTCCGCGGCGGCGTGGAGGCCAGGACCGCGGCCCTCTTCCTCGGGCTCGCCGCGGTCTCCCTGCTGATCGGCGCGCTCGGGGTCAGCAACACGACGCTGGTCTCGGTGATGGAGCGGCGCCAGGAGATCGGCGTACGCCGCGCGGTCGGCGCCACCCGACGCGCGGTGGCCGGGCAATTCCTGGTGGAGAGCGGCCTCCTGGGCGTCCTGGGCGGCCTGATCGGGACGGCGGTCGGCACCGATGTCACGCTGGCCGTGAGCCTCGTGCAGGACTGGGTCGTGGTCCTGGACCCCAGGATCGCGATGGCGGGCCCCCCGATCGGAGCCGTGGTCGGCATGCTCGCCGGCCTCTACCCCGCCCTGGCAGCAGCCCGCATCCCCCCGGCCGAAACCCTCCGCGGCTGACCCCCACCCCCGGCGGCCCTCACGGCCGCCGGGCCCCGGGAACCTGCTGAAAAAGCAAAAGCCCCAGGTCACGGCGAGTGAGTCCTGGGGCTTCCACAGAGCCGCCTTCGGGATTCGAACCCGAGACCTACGCATTACGAGTGCGTTGCTCTGGCCAACTGAGCTAAGGCGGCACCGCTGGTTAGACAAGTGTTCCCTCGAAGAGGGGCTCTCATCAGCAGCGGCGCCAAGTCTACAGGGTCTGGACGGGTGCCTTGAACCGGGTTCTGCGCGGGCGCGGCGTCAGCACTTCTTGCCGTCCGTCGGGGGCGTGCCCTCCAGGAGGTAGGTGTTGATCGACGTGTCGATGCAGTCGCTGCCGCGGCCGTACGCCGTGTGGCCGTCGCCGTCGTACGTCAGGAGGGTGCCCGATTCGAGCTGGTCCGCCAGGGCCTCGGCCCACTTGTACGGGGTCGCCGGGTCGCGGGTGGTGCCGACCACCACGATCGGCGGGGCCCCCTTCGCCGTCAGGGGCTTCGCCGTGCCCGTGGCCTTCACGGGCCAGTACGCGCAGTTCAGGGAGGCCCAGGCCAGGCCCGCGCCGAAGACCGGGGAGGCCTTCTCGAAGGAGGGCAGGGCGGCGTCCACGGCTTCGGGGCCGCTGAAGGCCGGCGGCTGGTCGAGGCAGTTGACGGCGGCGTTGGCGTACATCAGGTTGGCGTACTTACCGTCCGGCTCGCGCTCGTAGTAGGTGTCGGCGAGGGCCAGCAGCCCGGCGCCGTCCCCGTTCATGGCGGCGGTGAGCGCCTCCCGCAGCTGCGGCCAGGCGCTCTCGTCGTACAGCGCCGCGATCACCCCGGTCGTCGCGAGGGACTCGCCCAGCGGGCGGGCCGGCTCCCCGGTGGGCACGGGCTGGGCGTCGACCTTGCGGAAGAACTCCTTCAGTCGCTCCGCCATCGCCTCCTCGCCGCCCTTCCCGAGCGGGCAGTCGGACTGCTTCGCGCAGTCCGCGGCGAAGGAGACGAAGGCCGTCTCGAAGCCGGCCGTCTGGTCCCGGTTGAGGTCCAGCGCGGACCGGGACGGGTCCATCGCGCCATCCAGGACCAGTCGGCCGACCCGGTTCGGGAAGAGGTCCGCGTACATCGCTCCCAGGAAGGTGCCGTACGAGGCCCCGACGTACGTGAGCTTCTCGTCGCCGAGCACCGCGCGCAGCAGGTCCATGTCCCTGGCGGCATCGACGGTGGAGACGTGCGGCAGGATCCGCTGCGAGCGGGTCTGGCAGCCGGCCGCGAACTCCTTGAAGGCGGCCACCAGTCGCGCCTTCTCGGCCGCGTCGTCCGGCGTCTGGTCCACCTGGGTGTACTTGTCCATCGCCGGGCCGGTCAGGCATTCGACGGGGCTGCTGCGGTCCACCCCGCGCGGGTCGAAGGAGACCATGTCGTACCGGGCGCGGACCGGCGCGGGGTAGCCGATGCCCGCGTACGCCTGGAGGTAGCCGATGCCGGAGCCGCCCGGGCCGCCCGGGTTGACGACGAGCGAGCCGAGCCGCTTGCCGGGGCCGGTGGCCTTGCGGCGGGCCACCGCGATGTCGACGTCCTGGCCGGAGTCGGGCTTCGCGTAGTCCAGCGGGGCCTTCATCGTGGCGCACTGGAAGCCGGGGACACCGCACTCCCGCCAGCTCAGCTTCTGCTCGTAGTACGGGCGCAGCGCGGCCTCGTCGACGGACGGCCGGGCGGCGGTGGGCCCGGTGGACGACGCGGCGGCCCGGGGTCCTCCCGACCCGTCCGAGGTGCACCCGGAAAGGAGCAGCCCGGCGGCTGCGATCACGGTTCCGGTCGTACGCAGCAGGCGACTGGTGTCCATCCCCGGAGCCTATGGCCTGCCGCTCCGGGCCACCGGGCGTCCTCCGGCGGACGACCCCGCGTCTGCCGGGGCCGACACCGGGCAGGGCACGGAGCGGGCGGGGAACCGGGCCGCTCCCGGCTCCGGCGGCCGGTCCGCCCGTACGGGTGAGCCGGTCAACGAGACCTGGACGGCATCCCGGCAGTCCTGCTCAGCCGGCGCGCAGCGACATCGTCATCGCCTCCACCGCGAGGAGCGGGGCCACGTTGCGGTCGAGGGCCTCCCGGCAGGCGATGATCGCCTCGATCCGGCGCAGGGTCCGCTCCGGGCCCGACGCGCGGGCGATCCGGTCCAGGTCGTGCCGTATCTCCTCGTTGGCGATGGCCACCGAAGAGCCGAGCTGCAGGGCCAGCACGTCCCGGTAGAAGCCGGTGAGGTCGGTCAGCGCCAGGTCGAGGCTGTCGCGCTGGGTACGGGTACGGCGGCGCTTCTGCCGGTCCTCCAGCTCCTTCATCACGCCCGCCGTGCCGCGCGGCATCCGGCCGCCGGTGCCGGCAGCGGCGCCGAGCGCGGCCCGCAGCTCCTCGGTCTCCTTGGTGTCGACCTCCTCCGCGACCTGCTTGGCGTCCTCGGCGGCGGCGTCGACCAGCTCCTGCGCGGCCTTGAGGCAGCCGCCCACGTCGTCGACGCGCAGCGGGAGCTTCAGCACGGAGGCCCGACGGGTGCGGGCGGCCTCGTCGGTGGCGAGCCGGCGGGCCCGGCCGATGTGCCCTTGGGTGGCACGCGCGGCGGCCGCCGCGACGGTGGGCTCGATGCCGTCGCGCCGGACCAGCACGTCGGCGACGGCGTCCACGGGCGGGGTGCGCAGGGTCAGGTGCCGGCAGCGGGAGCGGATGGTGGGCAGCACGTCCTCCAGCGAGGGCGCGCAGAGCAGCCACACCGTGCGCGGAGCGGGCTCCTCCACGGCCTTGAGGAGCACATTGCCCGCTCCCTCGGTGAGCCGGTCGGTATCCTCCAGGACGATGACCTGCCAGCGGCCGACGGCCGGGGAGAGCTGCGCCCGGCGGACCAGGTCGCGGGTCTCCTTCACACCGATGGACAGCAGATCGGTACGGACGATCTCCACGTCGGCGTGCGTGCCGATCAGGGTGGTGTGGCAGCCGTCGCAGAACCCGCAGCCCGGCTCACCGCCGAGCGCGCGGTCCGGGCTGGTGCACTGCAGGGCGGCCGCGAAGGCCCGGGCGGCGGTGGACCGCCCCGAGCCGGGCGGCCCGGTGAACAGCCAGGCGTGGGTCATCTTGGAGGACTCGGGCTGCGCGGTCCCCTCGGTGACGGCCGTGACCAAGGCGTCGGCATCGCGGGCGGCGGCGGCGAGCTGCGTCCGGACCCGCTCCTGACCCACCAGGTCGTCCCATACGGGCATCCCGCCCACCACCTTTCACTTCACTCTCCGTGCAGCCATTGTGGCGCGCGGCACTGACAATCCGGTCCCGCCGAGGTCAGCGCCGGCGGCGCGGACCCCGGCCGTCCTCCTCGTCGTCCCGGTGCGGGCCGAGCAGTTCGTCCGCGAGCGTCGGCAGATCGTCCAGCGGGGTCTCCTCGGCCCAGTCCGGGCGGGGCCGGCGCGGCCGGCCCTCGGCGTCGAGGACGGGGATCTCCCGCGTCCGGTCATTGCCCGAATCCCGGAAGATGCCCGGCGGCACCCGGTCGGCCGGGTTCTCCTCGGGGCGCCGGGCGGTCGGCCGCGTGGCGGAGTGGGCCGCCGCGGTGCCCTTCGCGCCGGACGGGCGTACGGGCGGCAGCACGGCCGTCTCGTCGGTCGGGCGGACCGGCGGCAACACCGTCGTCTCCGCGGCGGACGAGGCGGACGAGGCGGATTCGCCGGGTTCGGCCGACTCGGTGGGCTCGGCAGCCGCGGGGTCGACCTTCGGCACCGGGACCGTCTGCGTCACGTCGTCCGGCCCCACGACCCGCTTGACCACCGGGGTCTCGACGGTCACCGCGTCATCCGGGTGCGGCTCCTTCGTCATGCCGACCTTGGGAGCCGGGGCCGGAGCCGGAGCGGGCGCCGGAGCGGGCGCCGGGGCAGCAGCGGGCGCCGCCGCGGCGGAAGCCGCCGCAGCCGCCGCGGCCTTCGCGGCGACCTCCGCCGCCGCGGCCTCCGCCAGCCTGCGCGCTTCCTCGGCCTTCAGCAGGGCCTCCTCCGCCCGCCGCTGCTTCTCCAGCCGCCGCTCCTCGGCCTCGGCCCGCAGCCGGGCCTCCTCCTCGGCCTCACGCCGCAGCCGCTCCTGCTCCGCCGCGCGCGCCTTCTCCTCGGCCTCCGCGCGCAGCCGCTCGGCCTCGGCCCGGGCACGGGCCGCCTCCTCGGCGCGCAGCCGCTCCTCCTCCGCCTTGCGGGCGGCCTCCGCCTCGGCCTTGATCCGGGCTTCCTCCGCCTCGCGGGCCAGCCTGGCTTCCTCCTCGGCGCGTCGCCGGGCTTCCTCGGCCTTGCGCGCGGCCTCTTCCTCGGCCTTGCGCCGGGCTTCCTCCTCGGCGAGGCGCCGGGCCTCCGCCTGGGCGACCACCTCGGCCTCGGAGAGCGGGAGCATCCGGTCCAGGCGGTGGCGCACGACGGTGGTCACCGAGTCCGGATCCTGGCCCGCGTCCACCACGAGGTAGCGCCCGGGGTCGGCCGCGGCGAGCGTCAGGAACCCGGCCCGCACCCGCTGGTGGAACTCCGCCGGCTCCGACTCCAGCCGGTCCGGCGCCTCCGTGAACCGCTCCCGCGCCGCCTCCGGCGACACGTCGAGCAGCACCGTCAGGTTCGGGACGAGCCCGCCGGTGGCCCAGCGCGAGATCCGGGCGATCTCGGTCGGCGACAGGTCGCGCCCGGCGCCCTGGTACGCCACCGAGGAGTCGATGTAGCGGTCCGAGATGACGACGGCGCCGCGCTCCAGGGCGGGGCGCACCACGGTGTCCACGTGCTCCGCGCGGTCGGCTGCGTACAGCAGCGCCTCGGCGCGGTTGGACAGACCGGCGGAGGAGACGTCCAGCAGGATCGAACGGAGCCGCTTGCCGACCGGGGTGGCCCCCGGCTCCCGGGTCACGACCACCTCGTGGCCCTTGCCCCGTATCCAGTCGGCCAGCGCCTCCACCTGGGTGGACTTGCCGGCTCCGTCGCCGCCCTCCAGGGCGATGAAGAAGCCGGTGGCGGACGGCGCCTGTACGGGCTCCCCGCCGCGCAGCGCCTCGCGCAGGTCGCGGCGCAGCGGCACTCCGCCGCGGTCGTCGGCCTTGGTGAGCACCACCACGGCGACGGGCAGCAGCAGGGCGCCGACCAGCATCAGGGTGAAGGCGGCTCCGCCGTGTGCGAAGACGACCTCGCCACCGGTGAGCCGGTGCGGGCCGATCAGCGCGGCCAGTACGGGGGCCGACACGGCGCCGAGGGCGACCGCCACGCGTACGACCGCCTGGAGGTGCTCGGTGACCCTGGCCCGACGGAACTCCTCGGTCTCCTGGTCCAGCAGGGTGTGACCGGTGTTGGCGGCGACGCCTGCGGCGAGTCCGGCGAGCAGCGCCAGGAAGAGCACGGTCGCCGTGTCCGGGACCAGCCCGGTGAGCAGGAGGGCCAGCCCGGTCACCGCTATGGCGAGGGCCAGCAGGCGGCGCCGGGACAGGGCGGGCAGCACCTTGCCGGCCTGGTTGGCGCGGATGCCGGCGGCCGTGCCGCCGAGCAGGGCGAGGACGAGCAGCGCGAAGGTGGCGGGGCCGCCGCCCAGGTCGAAGGCGTGCAGCACGGCGACGGCGGCGGCGCAGGCCACCGCTCCGGCGACGGCCGCGCAGGCCAGGACGAGCAGCGGGATGGCTCCCGTACGGCCCTTCTCCGGGCGGTCGCCCGCCTTGGGCGTACGCAGCCCCTCCAGCGGGGAACGCGGCCGCGGGGTCTTCGTGTCCGGCAGCACCAGCGGGAGCAGCAGCGAGACCGACGCCGCGAAGAGGCCGGAGGCCACGTACGAGCCGAGCGCGGCCCGGTTGTCGGCGAACCAGTCCACGCCGAGGCCGAGGGCCTTGCCGACCAGGGTCGCGGCGAGCAGCGCGGCCGCGGCGACGGGCAGCGCGGCGAAGGCCGTACGCAGCGTCAGGCGCCGCAGCGCGTCGAGGTGGTCGGGGAGCGGCCGTACGGTCGCCCCTTCCGGCGGCGGCGCGGGCAGCAGGGCCGGGGCGGCGCTCTCCTTGGCCAGGGTCCACAGCCGCTCGGCGACGCCGGAGACGAAGACGGTGGCCAGCAGCGCCGTGAGCGCGTGGGCCGGGATCCAGTCGAGCCACAGCGGGGCGACGACGAAGAGCGCGAGCCGCACCCCGTCGGCGCCGATCATCGTCCAGCGGCGGTCCAGCTTGCCGCCGGGGGCGACGAGAGCCGCGAGCGGGCCGAGGAGGACCGCGCCGAAGAGCAGCGTGGCGAGGATCCGGACGCCGAACACGGCGGCGACGGCGAGGGCCGCGCCGCGGTATCCGTCACCGAAGGCCCCTTCCGACACCGCTGCCTGGAGGGCCAGCAGCACCAGCACCAGCAGGGCGAGGGCATCGCCGATGCCGCTCACCAACTGGGCGCTCCACAACCGGCGCAGCCTGGGGGTGCGCAGCAGTGCGCGCACCGCTCGCTCGCGGGAATCCGCGGCTAGGGCTTCGTCGTAGGTGGGGTTCGCCGGGGCGGTCACGACCGTTGGCTGCTCGGCTCGCGTCATCCGCCCAGCCTATCCGCTGCGCTTGGCCGCTGCGGAGGCCTGTGGACAAGGTCAGGTGTGACCCCGGACCCACCTGTTTGCGGGGCTCCGTCCGGTCCCCGGGGGGTGCGGCGCCGTTGCGGGGGCTCTGCCCCGGCCCCCCCGCTGGCTCTGCCCCGGCCCCCCGCGCCTCAAACGCCGGCGGGGCTGTCTTCAGCCCGCCCGCGGGGCGGAGCCCCGGTTGCGGGAAGGGGCGGGGTGGGGGAAGGCCCCCGCAGGGCTCAGCCAGGACGCCGCGGGCCCCCGTGCGGTCGCACGGGGGCCCGGGTGAGCAGAACCGGAGGTTACTCGTCCGCCGGGGCGGCGGCCGTCTTCTTCGTAGCCGTCTTCTTGGCCGTGGTCTTCTTCGCGGCAGCGGTCTTGGTCGCCGTCGTCTTCTTCGCGGCGGCGGCCTTCGTCGCCGTCGCCTTCTTCGCCGGGGCCTTCTTGGCGGGGGCCTTCTTGGCGGGGGCCTTCTTCGCGACCTTCTTGGCCGGGCCCTTCGCCCGCTTCTCCGCGAGCAGCTCGTAACCCCGCTCCGGCGTGATCGTCTCGACGTCGTCGTCCCGCCGCAGCGTCGCGTTCGTCTCGCCGTCCGTCACGTACGGACCGAAGCGGCCGTCCTTGACCACGACCGGCTTCTCGCTGACCGGGTCGGTCCCCAGTTCCTTCAGCGGAGGCTTGGCCGCCGCCCGGCCCCGCTGCTTCGGCTGGGCGTAGATCGCGAGGGCCTCGTCCAGGGTGATCGAGAAGAGCTGGTCCTCGGTCTCCAGCGAGCGCGAGTCCGTGCCCTTCTTCAGGTACGGGCCGTAGCGCCCGTTCTGGGCCGTGATCTCCACGCCCTCGGCGTCCGCGCCGACCACGCGCGGCAGCGACATCAGCTTCAGCGCCTCGTCGAGGGTCACCGTGTCCAGGGACATCGACTTGAAGAGCGAGGCCGTCCGCGGCTTCACCGCGTTCTTGCCCGTCTTCGGCGTGCCCTCGGGCAGGATCTCCGTCACGTACGGCCCGTAGCGGCCGTCCTTCGCGACGATCTGGTTCCCGCTCACCGGGTCGGCGCCCAGCTCGAACTCGCCGCTCGGCTTCGCGAAGAGCTCCTCCGCGTACTCGACCGTCAGCTCGTCCGGAGCCATGTCGTCCGGCACGTCGGCCCGCTGGTGGCCCTCCGCGTCCTTCTCGCCCCGCTCCACGTACGGCCCGTAGCGGCCGACGCGCAGCACGATGCCCTCGCCGACGGGGAAGGAGGAGATCTCCCGGGCGTCGATCGCGCCCAGGTCCGTGACCAGCTCCTTCAGGCCGCCGAGCGCGTCACCGTCGGCCGGCACGACCTCGCTGGCGTCCTCCGAGCCGAAGTAGAACCGCTTGAGCCACGGCACGGACTGGGCCTCGCCCCGCGCGATGCGGTCGAGGTCGTCCTCCATCTTCGCGGTGAAGTCGTAGTCGACGAGCCGGCCGAAGTGCGTCTCCAGAAGGTTGACCACGGCGAAGGACAGGAAGGACGGCACGAGCGCCGTGCCCTTCTTGAAGACGTATCCGCGGTCGAGGATCGTGCCGATGATCGACGCGTACGTCGACGGGCGGCCGATCTCCCGCTCCTCCAGCTCCTTGACCAGCGAGGCCTCGGTGTAGCGGGCCGGCGGCTTGGTGGAGTGGCCGTCCGCCGTGATCTCCTCGGCGGCGAGCGCGTCGCCCTCCGCGACCTGCGGCAGCCGCTTCTCGCGGTCGTCGAGCTCGGCGTTCGGGTCGTCCGCGCCCTCGACGTACGCCTTCATGAAGCCGTGGAAGGTGATCGTCTTGCCGGAGGCGCTGAACTCGGCGTCGCGGCCGTCGGAAGCCGTTCCACCGATCTTCACGGTCACCGAGTTGCCGACCGCGTCCTTCATCTGGGAGGCGACGGTCCGCTTCCAGATCAGCTCGTACAGGCGGAACTGGTCGCCGGTCAGACCCGTCTCGGCCGGCGTGCGGAAACGATCACCCGAAGGACGAATCGCCTCGTGCGCCTCCTGCGCGTTCTTGACCTTGCCCGCGTAGACGCGCGGCTTCTCCGGCAGGTAGTCGGCGCCGTAGAGCTGCGTGACCTGCGCGCGCGCCGCCGACACCGCGGTGTCGGAGAGCGTCGTGGAGTCCGTACGCATGTAGGTGATGAAGCCGTTCTCGTACAGCTTCTGCGCCACCTGCATCGTCGCCTTCGCGCCGAAGCCCAGCTTGCGCGAGGCCTCCTGCTGGAGCGTCGTCGTGCGGAACGGAGCGTACGGGGAGCGGCGGTACGGCTTGGACTCGACCGAGCGGACGGCGAACGAGGCGCCTTCCAGCGCGGCGGCGAGCGCCCGCGCGTTCGCCTCGTCGAGGTGCAGGACCTCGCCCTTGAGCTGCCCGGTCGAGCCGAAGTCGCGGCCCTGCGCGACACGCTTGCCGTCGACAGTGTTCAGGCGGGCGACGAGCGTCGAGGGGTCGGAGGCGTCGCCGGCGCGGCCGGTGGAGAAGGTGCCGGTCAGGTCCCAGTACTCGGCGGAGCGGAAGGCGATGCGCTCGCGCTCCCTCTCGACGACGAGGCGGGTGGCGACGGACTGGACGCGGCCGGCCGACAGCCGCGGCATGACCTTCTTCCACAGGACCGGCGAGACCTCGTAGCCGTAGAGGCGGTCGAGGATGCGGCGGGTCTCCTGGGCGTCGACCATGCGCTGGTTCAGCTCGCGCGGGTTGGCGACGGCGTCGCGGATCGCGTCCTTGGTGATCTCGTGGAAGACCATCCGGTGGACGGGGACCTTGGGCTTGAGCACTTCCAGCAGGTGCCACGCGATGGCTTCGCCCTCGCGGTCCTCATCGGTGGCGAGGAAGAGCTCGTCGGATTCGGCCAGCTGCTCCTTGAGCTTCCTGACCTGGGCCTTCTTGTCCGCGTTGACGACGTAGATCGGCGCGAAGTCGTGCTCGACGTCCACGCCGAGGCGGCGGACCTCGCCGGTGTACTTGTCGGGAACCTCGGCCGCGCCGTTCGGGAGGTCGCGGATGTGCCCGACGCTCGCCTCGACGACGTATCCCGGGCCGAGGTAGCCCTTGATCGTCTTCGCCTTGGCAGGGGACTCGACGATGACGAGTCGGCGGCCGCCCTTTGCGGTCTCGCTAGTCGGGGACAACTTGGCTCTTCTCTCCGGTCGGCACTCGGTCGCGGTACGGCGACGCTGCGGAGTGTGACGGTACAACCCGCCCCCGTGTCAAACGGCAGAAGCCCGCAACGGCCACTCGAACGGTAACCCGACAAGTGCCGTTTCTGCCGCCCGGATGCCGCGGCGGACCCTTCGCGATCACCGCACCGAGTGGCCGGGGGGCCGTCTGGCCCCGCCCCCGAACCCACTCCCCCATGTGCCTCACACGCACTTTCGCACGGGCTTCCACATGGGCTTCCGCATGGGGTTTCACGTGTGCTTTCCCACGCGGGTCCACACCGCCACGGCCCCGGCGTCAGAGCCGCGCGGAGCACCAGACCCCGAGGGCGAGCGACACCCCGCCGCCGAGCAGGAGCAGTGGTACCGCCAGGACGGGGCGCACGCCTTCGGCCACCGGCGCGCCCTGCATGACGCGCGCCCCCGTCCAGGCCAGTAGAGCTGCTCCGAACAGCAGGAACACGGTCGCCGCGAAGATCGCCGGGCCGTATTCCATGCCGCTTCCCCCTTACCCCCGAAGCGCTCCCGGGATCCCCCCGGATCCCGCTGAGCAGAACCCTTTCAGCCCTCGGGATACATCAGGCGAACCCCGGGTTACATCCCGGTTCCGGCACGGGTGCGGCTACTGCCCGGCGCCCGCGACAGGCTCCAGGAACCCCTGCTCGACGAGCATCCGGATCGCCTCCGGCGTACGGTCCCGCAGCACGACCGGGTCTTCCTGCATCAGCTGCGCGATCGCGTCCAGGATCCGGCCCGCGCTCAGTGAGCCGTCACACACTCCGGCGAAGCCCGCGCCGACCGTGTCGACCTTGGTCGCGCGCCGCATCCCGCGGTTCTGCCGCAGCACCACGTGTTCCGGATCCTCCGCGCCGGGCGCGCCGACCTGCTCCTGGACCACCTCCGCGGCCAGCACGAAGCGGCCCTCCAGCAGGGCCGCGTCATCGTGCTCGCGCAGGTAGTCCTGGCGGGCGAAGTGGGCCAGGACCGTCTCGCCGAGCGGCTGCTCCACCGAGTGCGGCCACTCCTCGACCACGATCGAGGGCTCGGCCGCGTCCGTCCGGCGCAGGGTGATCCAGCCGAATCCGACGGCCTTGGTCTTGCGGGCCTCGAACTCCTCCAGCCAGTCGTCGTAGCGCCGCGCGTACTCGGCGGGGTCCGTGCGGTGGTCCCCCGCGTCGCGCAGCCACAGCTCCGCGTACTGGGTCACGTCCTGCACGTCACGCTGCACGATCCAGGCGTCGCAGCCGTGCGGCACCCAGGCGCGGACCCGCTCGTGCCACTCCTCGCCCTCCACGTGCTGCCAGTTGCCCAGGAACTGCGCGTACCCGCCGGGGTTGAGGTGCGCGCCGGCCTCCTGGACCAGGGTCCGGCACAGGTCGTCGCCGCCCATGCCGCCGTCCCGGTAGGTGAGCCGGGCGCCGGGGGAGATCACGAACGGCGGGTTCGACACGATCAGGTCGTACGTGGCCTCGCCGACCGGCTCGAACAGCGAACCGGTGAGCAGCTCGGCCTCCGGCGCCCCGGACAGCGCCAGCGTCAACCGGGTGAATTCCAGGGCCCGGGGGTTGACGTCGGTCGCGGTGACCCGGGTGGCGTGCTGGGCGGCGTGCAGCGCCTGGATGCCCGAACCGGTGCCGAGATCGAGGGCGGAGCCGACGGGGATGCGGACGGTGATCCCGGCCAGGGTGGTGGAGGCGCCGCCGACGCCGAGAACGACGCCCTCCTCGCGGCTGCCGATGCCGCCGGCCCCGCCGACCGCGCAGCCGAGGTCGGAGACGATGAACCAATCCTCGCCGTCCGGGCCGCCGTACGGGCGTACGTCGACGGTGGCACGCACGGTGTCCTCGCCGCCGGCGGCCCCCTCGCGCCGCAGCCAGCCGTCGGCCAGGGCCGCCTCGACGGGCAGGGCGGCCGCGGCGTGCGCGTACGCCACGGGCTGCTGGAGCAGGAACAGCCGGACCAGGCTCGGCAGCGGGCCGTCACCGCCGACGCGCGTGGCGCGCAGGGCGGGGACCGTCTCGCTGCGGGCGAGCGCGGCGTAGGCGGGGGCGCCGAGCAGGTCGAGCAGCCCGTCGGCGGTGAAGCCGGCGGCGAGCAGGGCGGTGCGCAGCTCGGCGGCACGGTCGGGCGAGGGAAGGCTGGTGGTACTCACCCGTCCATTGTGTCCGTTGGGACCGACAAACCGTGCGCCGCGCGGCTGTCGGCGCGGGCGCCGCTCCCCCGGGCCCGCATCCGGGCGTACGACAGGGCGGCCGCGGCCCCTTTTCCGGGACCCCGGCCGCCCTGCCGACGGGCGTCAGCCCACCGCGCTACTTGGGCGACGGCGAAGGTGCCGCGACCTGGCAGCCCTTCTGGCTGTTCATCGCCTTGTCCAGGCCGCCCGCGTTCAGCTCGGAGAGGGCGTCCTTGCCGCCCTTCGTGGCCTCCTCCAGACCGCCCGCCAGCTCCTTGAGCCCCTCGGCGAACTTCGTCTGGTCCTTGGGGTCGAGCGCGTCCATCTTCGTCTTCAGGTCGGCGTAGCCCTTGGAGGTCGACTCGAAGCCCTGGACCGCGTTGTCCAGGGTCTTCTGACCGTCCTTGACCGGCGGAACTCCGGCCCCCTGCAGGGCGGTACCCATGGTCTTGTACGACTCGGACATGGTCCCGAAGGCCGCCGAGTCCGTCTTCTGGACGTCCTCCGGCTTGCTGCTCTCCGTCGCCACCCGCTTGATGTCGGCGTTGGCCGCCTCGATCTTCTTGAGTTCGGGCTGCCACTGGTCGCAGACCTTCTTGGCCCAGGCGTTGGCCTTCTCGTCGCCGTCGTCCCCGCCGCAGCCGGACAGGACGAGCATCAGCACCGCGCCGCCCGACAAGGCGGCCGCAAGCTTCTTGTTCACCGGATTGGTCCCTTCGAAGGCTCTCGGCCCGGAAGATACACGCCCGCCATCCGGTGACGTACAAAGGCGGACGGACGGCGCGTCAGTCCGCGCCGCCCGTCCGCCGTTCGGGCGTACGACCGGCCCTGCCCGGCCCTGCCCGTACCGCTCGTGGAGAGAGGGTCAGGAGACCGTCGCCGGGTCGGCCGGCTGGGCCGCCACCCGCTCGGCGGCTCCACCCTCGTTGTCCTCGCCCACCGCGATGCCGCGCCGCTTGGACACGTACACGGCGCCGACGATGACGCCGATCGCGAGGACCGCGACGATCGCCCGTACGGTCGGGCTGGTGTCCGCGCCGTAGCTGAACTGCACGACGGCGGGGGCGATCAGCAGCGCCACCAGGTTCATGACCTTGAGCAGCGGGTTGATGGCCGGGCCGGCGGTGTCCTTGAACGGGTCGCCCACCGTGTCGCCGATGACGACCGCGGCGTGCGCCTCGCTGCCCTTGCCGCCGTGGTGGCCGTCCTCGACGAGCTTCTTCGCGTTGTCCCACGCGCCACCGGAGTTGGCGAGGAAGACCGCCATCAGCGTGCCCGTGCCGATGGCCCCGGCGAGGAAGGAGCCGAGCGCGCCGACGCCGAGGGTGAAGCCCACGGCGATCGGGGTGAGGACGGCGAGCAGGCCGGGCGTGGCGAGCTCGCGCAGCGCGTCCTTGGTGCAGATGTCGACGACGCGCCCGTACTCGGGCTTCTCGGTGTAGTCCATGATCCCCGGGTGCTCGCGGAACTGGCGGCGTACCTCGTAGACCACGGCGCCCGCGGAGCGGGAGACCGCGTTGATGGCGAGGCCGGAGAACAGGAACACGACGGCCGCGCCCAGGATCAGCCCGACGAGGTTGTTGGGCTGCGCGATGTCCAGGCTGAGGTTCATCTCCCCGGCCTTGGCGCCGACTTCCTTGACCGCGGTGGCGATGGCGTCGTTGTACGAGCCGAAGAGCGCGGCCGCGGCGAGCACGGCGGTGGCGATGGCGATGCCCTTGGTGATGGCCTTGGTGGTGTTGCCGACGGCGTCCAGGTCGGTCAGGACCTGCGCGCCCGCGCCCTCGACGTCGCCGGACATCTCGGCGATGCCCTGGGCGTTGTCGGAGACGGGTCCGAAGGTGTCCATGGCGACGATGACGCCGACGGTGGTGAGCAGGCCGGTGCCGGCCAGGGCCACCGCGAACAGCGCGAGCATGATCGACGTGCCGCCGAGCAGGAACGCCCCGTAGACGCCGAGGCCGATGAGCAGCGCCGTGTAGACGGCGGACTCCAGGCCGACGGAGATGCCGGCGAGGACGACGGTGGCCGCGCCGGTCAGGGAGGACTTGCCGATGTCCCGGACGGGACGGCGGTTGGTCTCGGTGAAGTAGCCGGTGAGCTGCTGGATCAGGGCCGCGAGCACGATGCCGATCGCGACGGCGACGACGGCCAGGATGCGCGGGTCACCGGAGTGGTTGGTGATCGCGGCGTTGTCGACGCCGACGAGCTCCTTGTAGGTGGCCGGCAGGTAGGCGTAGACGGCGATCGCGACCAGCACCAGGGAGATCACCGCGGAGATGAAGAAGCCGCGGTTGATGGCGGTCATGCCGCTGCGGTCGCTGCGGCGCGGGGAGACCGCGAAGATGCCGATCATGGCGGTGATCACGCCGATCGCGGGGACGATCAGCGGGAAGGCCAGGCCGAGGTCGCCGAAAGCGGCCTTGCCGAGGATGAGCGCGGCCACGAGGGTGACGGCGTACGACTCGAAGAGGTCGGCCGCCATTCCGGCGCAGTCGCCGACGTTGTCGCCCACGTTGTCGGCGATGGTCGCGGCATTGCGCGGGTCGTCCTCCGGAATGCCCTGCTCGACCTTGCCGACAAGGTCGGCGCCGACGTCGGCGGCCTTGGTGAAGATGCCGCCGCCCACGCGCATGAACATCGCGATCAGGGCGGCCCCGAGGCCGAAGCCCTCCAGCACCTTGGGTGCGTCGGCGGCGTAGACCAGGACGACGCAGGAGGCGCCGAGCAGGCCGAGGCCGACGGTGAACATGCCGACGACGCCGCCCGTGCGGAAGGCGATCCTCATCGCCTTGTGGGAGACCTCTGTCAGATCTCTGGCGGGCTCTCCCTCGGCGGGCGTGGCCTCGCGCGCGGCCGCGGCGACGCGGACGTTGGCGCGGACCGCGAGCCGCATGCCGATGTAGCCGGTGGCCGCCGAGAAGAGGGCGCCCACGAGGAAGAAGGCGGAACGTCCCGCCCGCTGGGACCAGGTGTCGGCGGGGAGCAGGAAGAGCAGGAAGAAGACCACGACGGCGAAGACGCCGAGGGTGCGCAGCTGGCGGCCGAGGTAGGCGTTGGCGCCTTCCTGGACGGCGGCGGCGATCTTCTTCATGCTGTCGGTTCCCTCGTCGGCGGCGAGTACCTGGCGGACCAGGATCTGCGCGACGACGAGTGCGGCGAGTGCCACGACCGCAATGACGATCACGATGAGCCGATTGTCATCGGTGAGTACAGCGGCTGCCAGATCAGTCGTGCGATCCGGCGCAATGGGGGTGAAGAGCCCCGTCATTCGTCCTCCTTGACGTGATGAGCTCAAGATGTGGACGGATTGTAGGGAGCGCGCCCTGATCAAAACAGTACGCAGGAAACGGAATTGGCGTTCTCTTGCTCCTCAGCAATAGATCGCGTCACTCCAATACCCTCGAAAGCGGTAATGGGGCAAAGGCATTGACGCCTGGTCATTGATCCAGCGGACATGAAAAAGGCCCTGCTCAGCAGGGCCTTGATAAAGATCAGAAGATAGGACCGATTGTGTCCTGCCCTCCGCCGATCCATGGATCCGTGGATCCACGGACCCGGGCGAGCGAGCCGCGGACCTAGGCGAGGTCGGAGCTCCCGGACACGGGCCAGCTCATCCGGATGGTGCCGCCCGACTCCCCGGTGGTCACCTCGACATCGTCGACGAGCCCGCTGATCACGGCGAGGCCCATCTCGTCCTCGCCGTCGAGATCGGCGTCCAGGGCCGCCTCGATGCCGGGCACGGCGGCGTCCGGGCCGCCGCCCGGTCCGGGAACCTCGTCGCCGACCTCGATGGAGAACACCTTCTCCTCCTCGGTCAGCACGACCCGGACGGGCGCGGTCAGCCCGTTGCTGCGGTGGAGTCCGACGGCGCGCGAGCAGGCCTCGCCCACGGCGAGGCGGACCTCGTCGAGGACGGCTTCCTCCACGCCCGCCCTGCGCGCCACGGCGGCCGCGACCAAGCGGGCCGTCCGGACGTGTTCGGGCTGGGCGCTGAAGCGCAGTTCAACGGTGGCCATGCGCGTCCCCCTCGGACTACGGGCGTGCCTTGACAGGGGCCCGGGCCAACCGTGGCCCGGTACCCCCGTTCTCCTCGTCGGCTCCTCACCGCCCGAAGGGCGCCGAAGACGTCCCGCGGGCGGCCTCGGAGCCGTCAGTCGGTGGCGTTGACGGCGTCTTCCACAGTGGTGTGGATCGGGAACACCTTGGTCAGACCGGTGATGCGGAAGATCTTCAGGATGCGCTCCTGGTTGCACACCAGGCGGAGCGAACCCTCGTGCGCGCGGACGCGCTTGAGGCCTCCCACGAGCACACCAAGTCCGGTGGAGTCGAGGAAGTCCACTCGCTCCATGTCGACAACCAGGTGGTAGCTGCCGTCGTTCACCAACTCGACCAACTGCTCGCGCAGCTTGGGCGCGGTATACACATCAATCTCGCCACCGACCTCCACGACCGTACGGTCGCCGACAGTGCGAGTCGACAGGGACAGGTCCACGGATCCTCCAGCACCTTGCTATCGAGCGGCGCCCCCCAGGGGCCTCCCCACCCGAAGGTAGGTGAGGGATTGGCTGCCGCGATGGCATTCAATCACTTACCGGCAGGCGCGCACGACGCCTTCGGACCATTGTCCCGCACGCCGATGACACACTCGGTTCCAATGGCCAATACTCACCGTCCCAGGCGGCCCACGCCACCCGCGGACCCTCGACCCACCCCCGGCACGGTCCTCGACCGGCTGTCCCGGGGGCCTTCCCGGGCTGCGCGCATCACCCATACGGAGCACTTGCCCCCTCGGGAGGGCCGTCATGCAGTCTGGCCCGACCGCATCCGAACGGATGTAGTAGCCGCCATTCAGGCCGCCGGGATCGAACACCCGTGGGAACACCAGGCCGCGGCCGCCGAGCACGCTCTCGACGGCGAATCGGTGGTCGTCGCCACCGGCACCGCGTCGGGCAAGTCGCTGGCCTACCTCGCCCCCGTGCTGTCCGCCCTGGCGGACGGCGCGGAGGCGCCGAACGGACGGGGCGCGACCGCCCTGTACCTGGCCCCCACGAAGGCCCTGGCGGCCGACCAGCGGCGGGCCGTACGGGAACTCGCCGCCCCGCTGGGCAACGCCGTCCGGCCCGCCGTCTACGACGGGGACACGCCCGTCGAGGAACGCGAGTGGGTGCGCCAGTACGCCAACTACGTCCTGACCAACCCCGACATGCTGCACCGCGGGATCCTCCCGGCCCACCCGCGCTGGTCCTCCTTCCTGCGGGCACTGCGCTACGTGGTGATCGACGAGTGCCACACCTACCGCGGGGTCTTCGGCTCGCACGTGGCACAGGTGTTGCGCCGGCTGCGGCGGCTGTGCGCCCGCTACGGCTCCGAACCGGTCTTCCTGCTCGCCTCCGCCACCGCGAGCGAGCCGGCGACGGCCGCGTCCCGGCTGACCGGGGTGCCGGTGATCGAGATCACCGACGACGCCTCTCCGCGTGGCGAGGTGGTGTTCGCCCTCTGGGAGCCCCCGCTGCTCACCGAGCTGCGCGGCGAGAAGGGCGCGCCCGTACGCCGTACGGCCACGGCCGAGACCGCCGACCTGCTGACCGACCTGGTCGTCCAGGGAGTCCGTACCGTCGCCTTCGTACGCTCCCGGCGCGGCGCCGAGCTGATCTCCGTGATCACCCAGGAACGGCTCGCCGACGTGGACCGGTCGCTGGCCCGGCGGGTGGCCGCCTACCGTGGCGGATACCTGCCGGAGGAGCGCCGGGCCCTGGAGCGGGCCCTGCACTCCGGCGAGCTGCTGGGCCTGGCCGCCACGACCGCCCTGGAGCTGGGCGTGGACGTCTCGGGCCTGGACGCCGTCCTGATCACGGGATACCCGGGCACCCGGGCCTCCCTGTGGCAGCAGGCCGGCCGGGCCGGGCGCTCGGGCCAGGGCGCCCTGGCCGTGCTGATCGCCCGCGACGACCCGCTCGACACCTACCTCGTCCACCACCCCGAGGCCCTGTTCCGCCAACCGGTGGAGGCCACCGTCCTGGACCCGGACAACCCGTACGTCCTCGCGCCCCACCTGTGCGCCGCCGCGGCGGAGCTGCCGCTGACCGAGCCGGACCTGGAGCTCTTCGGCCCGGCGACCGAGGAACTCCTGCCCCAGCTCGAAGCGGCGAAGCTGCTGCGCCGGCGGCCCACGGCCTGGCACTGGACGCGACGGGAGCGGGCCTCGGACCTGACCGACATCCGGGGCGGCGGCGGCCGCCCGGTGCAGATCGTCGAGGCCTCGACCGGGCGGCTGCTGGGCACGGTCGACGAGTCGGCCGCGCACACCGCCGTCCACGACGGGGCCGTCCACCTCCACCAAGGCCGCACCTACCTCGTGAAGCACCTGGACCTGGAGGACTCGGCAGCCCTGGTCGAGGAGGCCGACCCGCCCTTCTCCACCACCGCCCGCGACACCACCTCCATCTCCGTCCTGGAGACCGAGACCGAGGTCCCCTGGGGCGCGGGGCGGCTCTGCTACGGCTCCGTCGAGGTCACCAACCAGGTCGTCTCCTATCTGCGGCGCAAGCTGATCACCGGCGAGGTGCTGGGCGAGGCCAAGCTCGACCTGCCGCCCCGCACCCTGCGCACCAGGGCCGTGTGGTGGACGGTCACCGAGGACCAGCTCGACGAGGCCCGGATCAATCCGGAGATCCTCGGCGGCGCCCTGCACGCCGCCGAGCACGCCTCCATCGGCCTGCTCCCGCTGTTCGCCACCTGCGACCGCTGGGACATCGGCGGCGTCTCCGTGCCGCTGCATCCCGACACCCTCCTTCCGACGGTCTTCGTCTACGACGGCCACCCGGGCGGCGCCGGCTTCGCGGAGCGCGCCTTCCACACGGCCCGCGCCTGGCTGACGGCGACCCGCGACGCGATCGCCGCCTGCGAGTGCGAGGCCGGCTGCCCGTCCTGCATCCAGTCCCCCAAGTGCGGCAACGGCAACGACCCCCTGCACAAGCGCGGCGCCATCCGTCTCCTCACCCGCCTCCTCGCCGAAGCACCGGCTCCCCCGGGCCCGACAGGCCCGGCCACGGCCCCCTCCCGGCCCTAGCCCACGGGGCCCGCCCCGGGCCGCCCTGGGTGCGCCCAGGCCCCCGGAAGGGGCACGCACGGGGCGGGGCGCCGCTGCGCGGAGCCCGGCTCACCGCACCCCGCGCCTTCCCGAGACCTGGCCCTGCTCCGCACTCGTGCTTCATCCACCGGTGGGGAGGACCGGTGCGGCCTCGGGCGGACCGGCACGGGCCCGGATCGTGGGGGTGAAAGGCCCCGTGGCCGGGCGGGCCCCGACCTCGGCGACCTCGCCCAGGACCCGGCACCCCGCCAGCTCCGCACCCTGCGCTCGGGCCACCCGTATCGCCGTGGCACAGGCCGCCTCCGGGCCGTGGGCCCAGGTCGCCGCCGCCGCGAGGGCTGCCAGGTCCGCGGCCGCCGCCGCCCGGTGGCGGGCCGCGACGGCCTGCCCCAGCAGCAGCACCCCGCCGAACACCGCACCCAGCACCGCGACCACCAGCACCGCCCACACCGTGGCCGAACCCCGGTCCCGGCTCACGGCGGCGGCCCCACGCTGTCCTCCGCCAGGGCCACCGCCTGCGCGCCGAGCCGCACCGGCAGCTCGCCCGGACCCGGTGCCCGCGCCGCCACCCGGACCCGCCAGAGGTCGCCCACCCGCTCCAGCTCCACCTCCGCTCCCGAAGGCGCGGCCGCCCGGGCCGCCGCCACCACGACCTCGGCCGGCTCCGACCGGGCCGCCGCCCGGGCGCCGGCCCGGGCGCCGTCCACGCACCGGATCTGCGCGGCAGCCGCCATCAGCGCCCACACCAACAGAGCCGCGAACAGCACCAGAGCCGGAATCACCAACGCGGCCTCCGCCGTCACATATCCGCGGTCTCCCCTTTCGCGCGGCGCCCGGGATTCCGTCTCAGAACGGCACATCGAGTGCCTTCCCGATGGTCGACTGAAGTGCGGTGGAGACGACTTCGCTCGTCACCACCTTGTACAGAACCGCAGCGAACGCACAGGCCGCGATGGTGCCCATGGCGTATTCGGATGTGGACATCCCCGCATCGCTCCCGCGACCGCTCAGTGCAGCCCGCACACGAAACCAGATGATCCTCATGGCAACCTCCTGTTGTTTTTCGCTGTTGATGTACGTGATCAATGTGGCGTCAGTTGTTCGAGAGGAGACCGGAGGCCATTCCGATCACCACCGGCGCAACCCCGATCGCGAGAAATGCGGGCAGGAAACACAGCCCCACCGGCGCGGTGACCAGAACCGCCGCCCGCTGCGCGCGGGCTCCCGCCTGCCGGGCCCGGTCCGCCCTCAGGTGCGAGGCGAGCCTGGATACCGGCTCCGCCGCGGGCGCCCCCGTACGGGCGGCCCGCTCCAGGCACTCCGCGAGCGGCCGGGCACCCGGTATCTCCGCCAACCTCCCCCACCCGGCGCCCGGTTCACCGCCGAGCCGCAGCTCGGCACCGGCCCTCGCCAGCCGCTCGCCCAACGGGCCGCCCAGCGACTCCCCCACCACTTCCGCGGCCTCCACCGGACCCGCTCCCGCCGCCAGGCAGGCCGCCAACAGGTCTGCGGCGAACGGCAGCTGACGCTCCGCCTCCCGCGGATCCACGCCGGCGGGCGGCCGTGCCCGTGCCCCCCAGCGCCATGCCCCGAAGGCCGCCAGAGCGCCCACGGCAGCCCCCACCACTCCGCCGACGAGCACCCAGCCCGCCAGCAGCGCCCCGAGCGGCCCGGTCCAGCCCGCCACCACGCCCCGTAGCCGGAAGGGCAACGCCGGTCTACCCGGGCCCGCCTCGGCCCCCAGCAGGACCGCGATCCTGCGCCGGGCCGCCCGCGCCCTCATCCGCGCCACCACCGCCGACGCCACGCACAGCGCCGCCACCGCCAGGCACGGCGTCATCCCCAGCCTGTGGATCACGAAGCCGCCCATCACCGCTCCCCCGCCCGCACGATCCGCCGGCACCACAGCAGCCCCAGCGCCTCCAGCACCCCACCCGCCAGCAGGCAGCCCCACCCCACCGGGGTGTGCAGCAGCACGCGCAGCGGGTCCGCACCCAGCCCGGTGCCGATGAGCAGGCCCACCAGCGGCAGCAGGGCGAGCACGACCGCCGTCGACCGCGCCCCCGCCAGCTGGGCCCGCAAGGACTCCTGCCGGTCCCGCTCGGCGCGCAGGGCGCCCTCAAGCCGGTCCAGCCCGGCGGCCAGGCCCGCACCGCCGTCCACCGACACCCGCCAGCAGGCCGCCATCCCGGCCAGCCCCTCCGCGCCGGGCTCCCGCGCCGCCTGGCGCAGTGCGCCCGGAACGTCCCCGCCGAACGCAGCGGCGGCCAGCACTCCCGCCTCCGCCGCAGCCGGGCCGCCGGGGCCCGCCACCGTCCGCCGTATGGCCGCGGTCAGCGCCTGCCCGGGCTGGGCACCCGCTCGCAGCTCGCCCACCACCGCTCCGCACAGGTCGGCCACCTCGACGGCCCGCGCCTCCCTGGCCCGCTCCCGGGCCCGGACCCGCAGCCACCGCCGCACCAACGGCACCACGGCCGCTCCCGCCAGCAGGGGCACCACCGATCCGCCGAGCACCGCGACCAGCAGCCCGGCCCCGAGGCAGGCCCACTCCCGCCGGCCCGCCACCCGCACCCGTACGGCAAGCGCCCACCGCTCCCTGAACACCGGCCCGGTCCGGAGCATCGGGCCGCCTCCCGCGAGCACCAGCCGGGCCCGCCGGGAGACCCCGTCGCCCCCGGCCCACACCCATGCGGCGGCCCCCGCGCACAGCACCCCGGCGAAGACCGGCACCGGGGGCGCCAGTCCCGCCGGCCCCGCCCAGGCGCTCATCGCGCACCCCGCAGCAGCGGCGCCAGCCGCTCCCAGCCCTGCTCCCGTACGAACCCGCGCGCGGCCCAGCGCAGCGCCGGTACGGTCACGACCAGCCCGGCGGCATCCCGTTCCAGCACGTGCACCTCGGCCACCCTGCGCCGCCCCGCCCGGTCCCGGGCCAGATGGACCACCAGGTTCAGCGCGGCCGCCAACTGGCTGTGCAGGGCGGCCCGATCGAGCCCGGCAGCCGTCCCGAGGGCCTCCAGCCGGGCCGGGACATGGGCGGCGGCGTTGGCGTGGACAGTGCCACAGCCTCCTTCGTGGCCAGTGTTCAAGGCAGCCAGCAGATCGGAGACTTCGGCGCCCCGGACCTCGCCGACCACCAGCCGGTCGGGCCGCATGCGCAGCGCCTGCCGGACCAGGTCGGCCAAGGTGACCAGGCCCGCGCCCTCCTGGTTGGCCGGCCTGGCCTCCAGCCGCACCACATGCGGATGGTCCGGGCGCAGCTCGGCCGAATCCTCGGCGAGCACGATCCGCTCGCCGGGGCCGACCAGCCCCAACAGGGCACTGAGCAGGGTGGTCTTGCCGGTCCCGGTACCGCCGGAGACGAGGAACGACAGCCGGGCCTCGACGATCGCCCGCAGCAGCCGGTGCCCGCCGGGCGGCAGCGTGCCCGCCGCGACGAGCTCCTCCAGGGTGAAGGCGCGGGGCCGCACCACCCGCAGCGACAGGCAGGCCGACCCGACCGCCACCGGGGGCAGGACGGCGTGCAGCCGGGTGCCGTCCGGCATTCGGGCGTCCACCCAGGGCCGGGCGTCGTCCAGGCGTCGCCCGGCGACGGCGGCCAGCCGCTGGGCGAGCCTGCGTACGGCCTGAGCGTCGGCGAAGGTCACCCCGGTCAGCTCCAGCCCGCCGCCGCGGTCCACCCACACCCGGTCGGGGGCCGCCACCAGCACATCGGTGACGTCGGGGTCGGCGAGCAGCGACTCCAGCGGACCGGCTCCGACCAGTTCGGACCGTAACTCGGCGGCCGCCCCGAGCACTTCCGCGTCCCCCAGCAGCCGGCCCTGGGCCCGCAGAGCGGCCGCCACCCGCGCCGGAGTCGGTTCCGCTCCACTCTCGGCGAGCCTCCTGCGCACCGCGTCCAGCAGCACCGCGCTCATGCCGGCACCCCCTGGACGGGGCCGAGCACGCGCTGCCAGAAACCGTCGCAGAAGCGGGCCAGCGCGCCGCGCCCCTGCGCCCCCGGCGGTTCCCCCTCGGCCACCCGCCCCGGCAGCCCCACCTCGACCGGCACCTCGCCCGCCAGCGGCGCCCCCAACAGCCCGGCCACGACCTCCGGATCGAGCCCGCCGGGGCAGCGGCCCCGCACGACGACGCGCACGTCCCGCGCCACCATCCGCACCCCGGCCGCCACCCGGCCCGCCGCGGCCACCGCGCGCAGCTCGCCCGGCACCACCATCAGCACCAGGTCGAGCTGGGCCAGGACCTCGGCCACCGCTTCGTCGACCCGGCGCGGGAGGTCGACCACCACGACTCCGCCCCGGCGCCGTGCGGCGGCCACCACAGACCGCATCGCGGCGGGCGGCACCACCACCCGGTCCCCGCGGTCCCAGCTGAGCACCCGAAGGGCGTGCAGTTCGGGCAGGGACTCCTCCAGGGCTCCGGCGCCGACCCGCCCCCGCGAGCCCGCGAAGTCCGGCCAGCGCAGCCCTTCCGCGGCTTCGCCGCCGAGCAGTACGTCCATGCCCCCGCCCAGCGGGTCCCCGTCGATGAGGATGGTGCGTTCCCCGGCGCGGGCGGCCCTCAGGGCGAGCGCGCAGGCGAGGGTGGAGGCCCCGGCCCCGCCACTGCCACCGATCACGCCGACGGCGAGCGCGGGCCGTCCGGCTCCTTCCACGACGTCGGCGATGCGGTCGACGAGCCGGCTCTCGGCATCGGGGAGCCGCAGCACCTCTTCGGCGCCGATCTCCACCGCCCGCTGCCACACGAGGGGGTCGTCCAGCTCCCGGCCGACGAGGAAGACCCCTCCCCTACGCGGCGCCCCGCGCACCCGCCGGGCGGCGTCGTCCCCGACGAGCACGAGGGGCGCGGACTCCCATCCGGTGCTCCCCCCGGTCCCACCGCTCCCGTCGCTCCCGTGGCTCCCGTCGCCCCCTCCGATTCGCTCTGGTACCGCGTGGTGCACGTGCGGCTCGGCGCCCGCGGCGGCGCACAGCCGCAGCAGGTCGTCGAGCAGCAGGGGATCCTCGGTGATGATCAGCGGCCGCCCACCGGCCGACTCCGTCCCGGAGGCCCTCCCCGACACGGACCCGGCCGGGGACCCGGCCACGGCCCCGGCCCGCGTTTCACACGACTTCGATCGCGCCACGATCTCCGCCCCCTTCTCACTGCAAATCCAGCACCGCGGACTTCGCGGCTGGAATCACCGTGCAGGGATCGGGAAAAAGAAGTGGATCTTGCTTGAAAACTGTGGACAACGGACCGATTGTGAATAACCCGGTCACCCTCGCAGGTGAGTTCCGGAGCGCGGCGGAACCACTACGCACCGTCACGGGTCTGATGTGGTGAGGGCCTTCGACACGCGCGGCCCCGCACAAGAGGAAGGGCCGGGAGATGGTCACTTGGGGCCGAAGGCAGGGACGCGAACCGCGTCCGGACATGCGACGACCCCCGCCGGGGGGGAGAGCGGGGGTCGTCCCCACGGTCCGACTCGGGGGGGGAGGAGCCAGACCGGGTTAGCACGGTCGCGAACGATCCGTGACTTCCATGGTGTACCCGAGAGCCTTCTCAGGCAAACCCACGCGCCACACCTTACGCCGAATGGTGGGCGCATATGCTCGGGGCGTGGAAAATCAGCCCTTGCCGCACTCCTCGCCTCGTACCGCAGCCTTCTTCGACCTGGACAAGACGGTCATTGCGAAGTCGAGCACCTTGACGTTCAGCAAGTCCTTCTACCAGGGCGGCCTGATCAACCGCCGAGCCGTTCTGCGTACCGCGTACACGCAGTTCATCTTCCTGGCCGGCGGCGCCGACCACGACCAGATGGAGCGGATGCGGGAGTACCTGTCCGGCCTCTGCAAGGGGTGGAACGTGCAGCAGGTGCGGGAGATCGTCGCGGAAGCCCTGCACGACCTCATCGACCCGATCATCTACGACGAGGCGGCCTCCCTCATCGAGGCCCACCACACTGCGGGCCGCGACGTGGTGATCGTGTCCACCTCCGGCGCGGAAGTGGTCGAGCCGATCGGAGAGATGCTCGGCGCGGACCGGGTCGTCGCCACGCGCATGGTCGTGGGCGAGGACGGCTGCTTCACCGGTGAGATCGAGTACTACGCGTACGGACCCACGAAGGCGGAGGCCGTCCGCGAGCTGGCGGAGTCCGAGGGCTACGACCTCGACCGCTGCTACGCGTACAGCGACTCCGCGACCGACATCCCGATGCTGGAGGCGGTCGGGCACCCGCACGCCGTCAACCCCGACCGGGCACTGCGGCGTGAGGCTCTGGCGCGGGAGTGGCCGGTACTGGTCTTCGACAGACCGGTGCGCCTCAAGCAGCGGCTGCCCGGGCTGTCGATGCCCACACGGCCCGCGCTCGTCGCCGCGGCCGCCGTGGGTGCGGCAGCCGCCACCGCCGGGCTGGTCTGGTACGCGAGCCGCCGCCGAGCCGGTGCGCCGGCCGCCAAGTCCGCCTGATCGCCCTGACCTGCGACGATATCGGCTGTCCGGTTCGCCCGACCTCGTCCGGGAAAGTAAAAAGTGGAGCCAGGGGTTTCGCATGGCACCGAAGCGGAGTACAAATAAAGCAACGGCCCGCGAGACCAAAGAACATCCGAGAGGATCATCTTTAAAACGCAGTAAGGCCCACGGACCGAAGCATGAACGCCGAGCACCCACGCGACGTCGACCCGTCGATTACGGGCCAGCCGCACCAGGGAACGGGCAAAGTTCCCGACCTGATGGGCAACTATCGAGGACGCTTGGTAACTGGGCGTAAATGCCAGCGGCGACACCAAAGCAGCACGGTGTCGCCGCAACCCATGTCCGGACCGCGTCCGGAAGAAAAGCCTCAGGCCGCGCCCCGCTGCAGGGCCTCGCAGACCGCCGTCGACTCGCGGACACCCAGCTCGATCGCACGCCCACAGTGGGCGATCCAGGCGGCCATCCCCTCGGCGGTACCCGAGACGTAGCCCTCGAAGGCCGCCAGGTACGCCTCGCGCCCCTGCTCCGCGTGACCGACCTCCGCCGGGCAGATCGCCTTCGGGTCCAGACCGCTGTTGATCAGGACGATCCGCTCCGCGGCCCGCGCGACCAGGCCGTTGTGCGTGGCGAAGGGGCGCAGGGCCAGCAGTTCGCCGTGCACCACCGCCGCCGTGATCAGCGCCGGAGCGGAACCACCCGCGATGACCAGGCGGGACAGCCCGTCGAGCCGGCCGGCGACCTCCTCCGCGCTCGGCAGCGGCAGTTCCACCAAGGGCTCGTCCACCGGCTCGCCCGCCAGCCGCGGGCGGCCCACGACGTCACCGTCCGCCGTCGACCCCGTCGCCACCAGGTGCAGTCGCGCCAGCACCCGCAGCGGCGACTGGCGCCAGATGCTCAGCAACTGACCCGCCTCGGCGGTGAGCCGCAGCGCGGCGCCGACGGTACGGGCCTCGGGCTCGGAGCCGAAGTCGGTCCTACGGCGCACCTCCTCCAGCGCCCAGTCGGCGCCGGACAGCGCCGCGCTGGCGCGGGCGCCGCGCAGCGCGGCCTCCGAGGTGATCTCGCCGCTCCGGCGGCGCATCACGCGGTGCCCGTAGACCCGGTCCACGGCCTTGCGTACGGAATCCACGGAATCGGCGACACCCGGCAGCCCGGTCAGTGCGGCCAGCGGGTCAGCAGCGCTACTCATAAGTAAGGAGCCTACGCACTGCGCCCCCGTAGCACCGACCCCTCCTTGGAGTGGTCTTCTTCACTCACCTTGACAACTCCCCGCTGTCGACCCACTACGCTTGGTGAACATGAAGATCGCTTTCGTGGGAAAGGGCGGCAGCGGCAAGACGACGCTGTCCTCCCTCTTCATCCGCCACCTCGCCGCCAATGAAGCCCCCGTCGTCGCGGTGGACGCCGACATCAACCAGCACTTGGGCACCGCGCTCGGCCTCAGCGAGGAGGAGGCCGCCGAGCTCCCGGCCATGGGCGCGCATCTCCCCCTGATCAAGGAGTACCTGCGCGGTTCCAACCCGCGCATCGCGTCCGCCGACACGATGATCAAGACCACCCCGCCCGGCCGCGGCTCGCGCCTGCTGCGAGTCACCGAGGACAACCCGGTGTACGAGGCGTGCGCGCGCACGCTGCTGCTGGACGGGGAGCCCGTGCGGCTCATGGCCACCGGGCCCTTCACCGAGGCCGACCTGGGCGTCGCCTGCTACCACTCCAAGGTCGGAGCGGTCGAGCTCTGCCTCAACCACCTCGTCGACGGACCGGACGAGTACGTGGTCGTCGACATGACGGCCGGCTCGGACTCCTTCGCGTCGGGCATGTTCACCCGCTTCGACGTGACCTTCCTGGTCGCCGAGCCGACCCGCAAGGGCGTCTCCGTCTACCGCCAGTACAAGGAGTACGCCCGGGACTTCGGGGTCGCGCTCAAGGTCATCGGCAACAAGGTGCAGGGCCCGGAGGACATCGAGTTCCTCCAGGACGAGGTCGGCGAGGACCTGCTGGTCACCGTCGGGCACTCCGACTGGGTGCGGGCGATGGAGAAGGGCCGCCCGGCCGCCTTCGAGCTGTTGGAGGCGAGCAACCGGCTGGCCCTGCAGGCCCTCCAGGACACCGCCGACGACTCGTACGCGCACCGCGACTGGGGCCGGTACACCGAGCAGATGGTGCGCTTCCACCTCAGGAACGCGGAGAGTTGGGGCAACGCCAAGACCGGGGTCGACCTGGCGGACCAGATCGACCCCGATTTCGTGCTCCGCGAGGACGCGATGGGAATGGACGTGATCCTCAGCCCTCGTCCGCAGCAGCATCGGCCGGCTCCGCAGCCGGCTTGACGCCCGCGGGGGCGCTCGGCGCGGCCGGCGGCCCCGCGGTCAGGAACTTCGTCCAGCCCTCCTTCGGCGTCTCGCCGACGTCGAGGGTGCGCATCCATTCCAGGGTCTTCGGGTCCTGGGCGTCGAGCCAGTCCACCAGCTCGCGGAACGGCACGCAGCGGACCTCGGGCTTGGTGCACATGGTCTTGATGGACTCCTCGACGGCGCGCATGTAGGTGCCGCCGTTCCAGGACTCGAAGTGGTTGCCGATGATCAGCGGCGCCCGGTTGCCCTGGTAGACGCGGTCGAAGGCCTGGCGCAGGCCGTCGCGCATCTGGTCGCCCCAGTACTTGTGCTGCGAGGGGTCGCCCTGGGAGGTCGTACCGGACTGGTTGACCATGTAGTTGTAATCCATGCTCAGCGTGTCGAAGGCGCGGCCCGGCATGGGTACGAGCTGGAGCGGGATGTCCCAGAGACCGTCCGTCTTCTTGGGCCAGATCTGCTTGCTGATGCCGCTGGAGTCGTAGCGGAAGCCCATGTCCTTGGCCGCCAGCATGAAGTTCTTCTGGCCTTCGAGGCAGGGGGTGCGGGCGCCGATGAGCTCCTTGTCGTAGTCGAAGGGGAGTGCGTCCATCGTCTTCAGGCCCGCATTGGTCTTCCAGTTCTTGACGAAGGACTTGGCCTGGTTGATCTCGCTCTTCCACTCCTCCACCGACCAGGTGCCGACGCCCCCGTCGGGGCCGCAGAAGTGGCCGTTGAAGTGGGTGCCGATCTCGTTGCCCTCCAGCCAGGCCGCGCGGACCTGGGTGGCGGTGTCCTTGATGCCCTGGAGGTCGCCGAAGCCGATGTCGGAGCGGCCGGGCGAATGCTGCGGGGCCGTGTAGAGGGAGCGCTTCTCCTCGGGAAGCATGTACACGCCGCTGAGGAAGTACGTCATGCGCGCGTTGTGCTTCTTGCCGACCTCACGGAAGTGCGAGAAGAGCTTCTGGCTGTCCTCGCCGGCCCCGTCCCACGAGAACACCACGAACTGCGGCGGCTTTTCTCCCGGCTTCAGCTTCTGCGGCTTCCGCACGTTCGGCTGCGTGCCGGTGTAGGCGGTCGAGCCGTCGCCGATGGGCCGGTTGACGCTGCCCGGGGCCTCGGGGGCGGCCGCCCCCTTCCTGGCGTTCTGCGGGCCGGAGGCCGGGGACTTGGCCGGTTCCGAGGCGGTGCACCCGGCGACCCCCAGGACCAGGGCCGTGGCGACCAGGCCGCCGGCGATCTTCTTCGTGGCGGCGATCATCCGCCCCACCTCTCCCTCACAGATCCATCGCGGTTCATCGCGCTTCGTCGCGGTTCCCTCGCAGGGCTTCCGCGCCGCAACGTCCCATGCGGTCTGCTTTGAAGAAGGTGTGACAAGCCGGATAAAAGGATCAATCACCCCTGAGTGCTAATTTCTGGGCCATTTGCCCGTATTACCTATCACTCCCCTTTACTCTCCATTACCATTCGTTTACTGAGCGTTGAGAATCCCGCCGCTTCACCCCTCCCCAGACCAGACCGGGCCAGACCAGGCCAGAGGAGACGGGACCTTATGACTGCCCCTTCCAAGAACCGCACCGCCGGCCTCCCAGCCGACCTCCCCGCCGACCTCTCCGCCTCGGTCGCGGTATTCCTGATCGCCCTCCCGTTCTCGCTCGGCATCGCGCTGGCCACGGGCGCCCCGCTCCAGGCCGGCCTGGTCGCCGCGGCGGTCGGAGGCATCGTCGCCGGACGGCTCGGCGGCGCGCCGCTGCAGGTGAGTGGGCCCGCGGCCGGACTCACGGTGGTCACCGCCGAGTTGATCCAGCACTACGGATGGCGGACCACCTGCGCGATCACCGTGCTCGCCGGTTGCTGCCAGCTCGGGCTCGCCGCGCTGCGGACCGCCCGGTCGGCGCTCATGGTCAGCCCGGCCATCGTGCACGGCATGCTCGCGGGCATCGGCGTGACCATCGCGCTGGCCCAGTTGCACATCGTGCTCGGCGGCACCCCGCAGAGCTCGGCCGTGGCCAACGTGCTCGGCCTGCCGGACCAGTTGGCCGACCTCCACCCCGGCGCGCTCGGCGTCAGCCTGCTGACCCTGCTCGTCCTGCTCGGCTGGCCGCGGCTGCCCGGACGGGCGGGCCGGGCACTGCGCAAGGTGCCGGCGACCCTCGCCGCCGTCGCCGCGGCCACCGCCTTCGCCGCACTGGCCGGCATCCACCTACCCCGGGTGGACCTTCCGTCCTGGCGCAGCCACGCCCTGCCCGAGCTGCCCGAAGGGCCGGTCCTCGGCATCATCGCCGCCGTGCTGACCATCACCCTGGTGGGCAGTGTGGAGTCCCTGCTGTCCGCCGTCGCGACCGACAAGCTGATCGCCTCCGAGCGCGTCACGTGCAACCGCCCGCCGCGCGCCGACCTCAACCGCGAACTGCGGGGGCAGGGCGCGGCGAACATCGTCTCCGGTGCGCTGGGCGGGCTTCCCGTCGCGGGCGGGGCCATGCGCAGCGTGGCGAACGTCAAGTCGGGTGCCGTCAGCCGGCGGTCGGTCATGCTGCACGGCCTCTGGGTGCTCCTCGCGGCGGGATTGCTCGTCCCCGCGCTCGACCTGATCCCGCTGGCCGCGCTGGCCGCGCTGGTGATGGCGGTGGGGGTGCGGATGGTGAGCGCCACGCACCTGCGCACCGTCACGCGGCACCGCGAGATCGTGGTCTACGGCACGACCATCGTGGGAGTGGTCCTCGGCGGGGTCCTGGAGGGCGTGGCCATCGGCATCGCGGTCGCCGTGGCGCTGGCGCTGCACCGCCTCGCCCGGACCAGGATCACCGTGGAGCTGGAGGGCGAGGTCCACCGGGTGCGGGCGCGCGGCCAGTTGACCTTCCTCGCGGTGCCGCGGCTGAGCCGGATCCTTAACCAGATTCCACAGCACGGGCACGCGGTGATCGAGCTGGACGGTTCGTTCATGGACCACGCGGCCTACGAGACCCTGCACGACTGGCAGGAGTCCCATGTGGCGCACGGGGGTTCATCGAAGGTCACCAGCCGCGCCGGGTCGGCCGAGCTGCCCCGGGGCGGGACACAGCGCGGGACCCACCAGTGCTGCCGACCCTGGACGCCGTGGCAGAACCACTGCGACCACCGGGCGGCGGAGCCCGCTACGGCTGCCCAGGCAGAGGGCACGGCAGCGGCCACGGGGGCCTCGCAGACCGCTGCCGCTCCGACGAAGAGGACCAGGCGGCGCGGAGCCGGTCAACTCGCCAACGGGATCAGCGCCTTCCAGCGCGATACCGCGCCCCACGTACGGGACGAACTGGCCCGGCTGGCCCGCGAGGGGCAGCGGCCCTCGCAGCTCTTCCTCACCTGCGCGGATTCCCGCCTGGTGACCAGCATGATCACGGCCAGCGGCCCCGGGGACCTGTTCACCGTCCGCAACGTCGGCAATCTGGTCCCGCTCCCCGGCGCGGAGTCCACGGACGACTCGGTCGCGGCGGCCATCGAGTACGCCGTGGACGTGCTCAAGGTGGACAGCATCACGGTGTGCGGCCACTCGGGCTGCGGGGCCATGCAGGCCCTGCTCAACTCCGCTCCCGGGCAGCCGATGACCCCGCTGCGCCGCTGGCTGCGGCACGGGCTGCCCAGCCTGGAGCGGATGGCCAGCCGCCACCACGCCTGGGCCCGGATCGCCGGACGGCTCCCGGCGGACGCCGTCGAGCAGCTGTGCCTGACCAACGTGGTCCAGCAGTTGGAGCACTTGAAGGCGCACGAGTCGGTGGCCAGGCGGCTCACCGAGGGCACCCTCGAACTGCACGGGATGTACTTCCACGTGGGCGAGGCCCAGGCGTACCTGCTGTCCGAAGGCGAGGACTTCTTCGACTGCCGGGTCTTCGACAGCGTCGGTCAGAACGCCTGAGCGCGACGCCCGAGCGCGACGCCCGAGCACAACGCCCACGCACGACGCCCGCGCACGGCACCTGGGCACGACGCCTGAACCGATACCCTCCCGTATCCGTGCAATCGTGTGGCCCCTTCTCGCACCCTGCGGCGGGAAGGGGTCTTCGCACGCCGTGCCCACGCGGTACCGAGTCGCGATATAGGTCTAAACCAATTGTCGGCTACCCCTTGTCACCCGGGCCACCGACTGATGAGCTATGCCCGGGGACACAACGGACACCCTGGGAAAGGGAGATCTCGTGAGCAATGAAAGCCTGGCCAATCTGCTCAAGGAGGAGCGGCGGTTCGCACCGCCCGCCGATCTGGCCGCCGCCGCCAACGTCACAGAGGCTGCGTACGCACAGGCCGACGCGGACCGGCTGGGCTTCTGGGCCGAGCAGGCCCGGCGGCTGACCTGGGCCACGGAGCCGACCGAGACGCTCGACTGGACGAACCCGCCCTTCGCGAAGTGGTTCGCGGACGGCAAGCTGAACGTCGCCTACAACTGCGTGGACCGGCACGTCGAGGCCGGCAACGGCGACCGCGTCGCCCTCCACTTCGAGGGCGAGCCAGGCGACAGCCGCGCGATCACCTACGCCCAGCTCAAGGACGAGGTCTCCCAGGCCGCCCACGCCCTGACGGAGCTCGGCGTCCAGGCCGGCGACCGCGTCGCCGTCTACCTGCCGATGATCCCCGAGGCGGTCGTGGCGATGCTCGCGTGCGCCCGTATCGGCGCCGCGCACTCCGTGGTCTTCGGCGGCTTCTCCGCCGACGCCGTCGCCTCCCGCATCCAGGACGCCGACGCCAAGTTGGTCATCACCGCCGACGGCGGCTACCGCCGCGGCAAGGCGACCGCCCTGAAGCCCGCGATCGACGAGGCCGTCGCCAAGTGCCCGCAGGTCGAGCACGTGCTCGTCGTACGGCGCACCGGACAGGACACCGCCTTCACCGAGGGCCGCGACGTCTGGTGGCACGACCTGGTCGGCCGGCAGTCCACCGAGCACACCCCGCAGGCCTTCGACGCCGAGCACCCGCTCTTCATCCTCTACACCTCGGGGACCACGGGTAAGCCCAAGGGCATCCTGCACACCTCCGGCGGCTACCTCACGCAGGCCGCGTACACGCACCACGCGGTCTTCGACCTGAAGCCGGAGAGCGACGTCTACTGGTGCACCGCCGACATCGGCTGGGTGACCGGGCACTCCTACATCGTCTACGGGCCCCTCGCGAACGGCGCCACCCAGGTGATGTACGAGGGCACGCCGGACACCCCGCACCAGGGCCGGTTCTGGGAGGTCGTGCAGAAGTACGGCGTCACCATCCTCTACACCGCGCCCACGGCGATCCGTACGTTCATGAAGTGGGGCGACGACATCCCCGCGAAGTTCGACCTGTCGAGCCTGCGCGTGCTGGGCTCGGTCGGCGAGCCGATCAACCCCGAGGCCTGGATCTGGTACCGCAAGCACATCGGCGGCGACCGCTGCCCGATCGTGGACACCTGGTGGCAGACCGAGACCGGCGCGATGATGATCTCTCCGCTGCCCGGCGTCACGGAGACCAAGCCGGGGTCGGCGCAGCGCGCGCTGCCCGGGATCTCCGCCACCGTCGTGGACGACGAGGCGCACGAGGTCCCGAACGGCGGAGGCGGCTACCTGGTCCTCACCGAGCCGTGGCCGTCGATGCTGCGCACCATCTGGGGTGACGACCAGCGGTTCATCGACACCTACTGGTCGCGCTTCGAGGGCAAGTACTTCGCGGGTGACGGCGCCAAGAAGGACGAGGACGGCGACATCTGGCTGCTCGGCCGGGTGGACGACGTGATGCTGGTGTCCGGCCACAACATCTCGACCACCGAGGTCGAGTCGGCGCTCGTCTCGCACCCCTCGGTCGCCGAGGCGGCCGTGGTGGGCGCGAATGACGAGACCACCGGCCAGGCCATCGTGGCCTTCGTGATCCTGCGCGGCAGCGCCTCGGAGACCGAGGGGCTGGTCGCCGAGCTGCGCAACCACGTGGGCACCACCCTCGGCCCGATCGCCAAGCCGAAGCGGATCCTGCCGGTCCAGGAGCTGCCGAAGACCCGCTCCGGGAAGATCATGCGCCGTCTGCTGCGCGACGTGGCCGAGAACCGCGCCGTCGGCGACGTCACCACGCTCGCCGACTCCTCGGTGATGAGCCTGATCCAGAGCAGGCTGCCGAGCGCTTCCAGCGAGGACTGAGACACGACCAAAGGGGCACCCGGCGCGGCGCGCCGGGTGCCCCTTTCGCGCATAAAGTGATGATCGCCGGATACGCCCTCGCGTACACCCTGTAAAATATTGAAAGCGTAAAAACCACAGGGTGCGCCGGGAAGTCTGGTCGGCAAAGAGCTTCGCCATGCCGTCCAACCGACCCCCGGAGGTGCCCCACCGTGGCCACGCCCAAGCCCACCGACAACCAGAGCCACAAGCTCCTCGGCCGGCTCTCGCTGCCCGAGCGCCGCTTCGTGGCCGACGCCCTGCGCGCCGAGACCGTCGGCGGTGTGCTGCTCCTCGTGGTCGCGATCGCAGCCCTCATCTGGGCGAACACCCCGCCACTGGCGGAGAGCTACAAGTCCGTCAGGGACTTCCACATCGGCCCCGCCTCCCTCGGCCTGGACCTCTCGATCCAGCACTGGGCCGCCGACGGCCTGCTCGCGGTCTTCTTCTTCGTGGCCGGCATCGAGCTCAAGCGCGAGCTGGTCGCGGGCGACCTGCGCGACCCCAAGGCCGCCGCCCTCCCGGTCATCGCAGCCGTCTGCGGCATGGCCGTCCCGGCCGGGGTCTACGCCCTCGTCAACACCCTCGGCAACGGTTCGCAGGCCGGCTGGGCCGTCCCGACCGCCACCGACATCGCCTTCGCGCTCGCCGTCCTCGCGGTCATCGGCACCTCGCTGCCCTCCGCCCTGCGCGCGTTCCTGCTGACCCTCGCCGTCGTCGACGACCTCTTCGCGATCATCATCATCGCGGTGTTCTTCACGAACGAGATCGACTTCCTGGCGTTCGGCGGCGCGGTCGTCGGCCTGGTCCTCTTCTGGTTCCTGCTGCGCCGGGGCGTCCGCGGTTGGTACGTCTACGTGCCGCTCGCCCTGGTCATCTGGGGCCTGATGTACAACAGCGGGGTCCACGCCACGATCGCCGGCGTCGCCATGGGCCTGATGCTCCGTTGCCACACCAAAGAGGGCGAACAGCAGTCCCCCGGCGAGCACATCGAGCACCTGGTCCGACCCGTCTCGGCCGGTCTCGCCGTACCGCTCTTCGCGCTCTTCTCCGCCGGCGTCTCCCTCTCCGACGAGTCCATCGGCCAGGTCTTCACCCGGCCCGAGACCCTCGGCGTGGTCCTGGGCCTGGTCGTCGGCAAGACGGTGGGCATCTTCGGCGGCACCTGGCTGGCCGCCCGCTTCACCAAGGCCGAGCTGAACGACGACCTCGCCTGGCCCGACGTACTGGCCGTGGCCTCACTCGCCGGCATCGGCTTCACCGTCTCGCTGCTGATCGGCGAGCTCGCCTTCGCCGGCGACCCGGTCCTCACCGACGAGATCAAGGCCGCCGTCCTGATCGGCTCCCTGATCGCCGCGATCATCTCCTGTGTCCTGCTCAAGCTCCGTGACCGCAAGTACAGGGCGCTCACCGAGGCCGAGGAGCGCGACGAGGACCAGGACGGCATCCCGGACATCTACGAGGAGCACAACCCGGCGTACCACCTGCGGATGGCGAAGATCTACGAGGAGAGGGCCTCGGAACACCGCCGCAAGGCCGATGCGGCGGCGCACGCCGCGTCGGAAGCGGCGGCCGGGGCCAGCAACGAGGCCGACCGTCCGGCATGATCTGACTGACGACGGAGGACAGCCGCCGGCGACACAGGCAGCACACGCAGCAGACGACAAAGGGAGAGAGCGATGAGCGCAGTGGACCAAGGGGCGCAGGGAGCCGAGCGCACGCTGGGCCAGCTGGTCGCCTCGGCCACCGCCGAGATGTCCGCCCTGGTGCACGACGAGATCGCCCTCGCCAAGGTGGAGATCAAGCAGGACGTCAAGCGCGCGGGCATCGGCAGCGGTGCCGCGATCGTCGCCGGAGTGCTCGTGCTCTTCTCCCTGCCGGTGCTGAGCTTCGCCGCGGCCTACGGCATCCACAACCTCGGGCTCGGGCTCGCCTGGTCCTTCCTGATCGTCGGCGGAGCGTTCTGGCTGCTGGCGGGTCTGATCGGGCTGCTCGCCATCGCCAAGTTCAAGAAGGTCAAGCCGCCGGTGAAGACCATCGACTCGGTCAAGCAGACCGCCGCGCTCGTCGGGACCGTCAAGCCGCATCCTCGGCCGGTGAGTGACCAGGCTGTGGGTGTGGCACGCTCGTCCTCATGACAGCGCCCACGCCGGACCCCAGCACGCCACCCACTGCTGCCACGGCGGTACGGCTCGACCTCCCCGGCGGGAGAACGGTGACGCACCGGGACGTCGCCGCCAACGGCGCCCGCTTCCACGTCGCCGAGCTCGGTGACGGGCCGCTGGTGCTGCTCCTGCACGGCTTCCCGCAGTTCTGGTGGACGTGGCGGCACCAGCTGACCGCGCTCGCGGACGCCGGGTACCGAGCGGTCGCGATGGACCTGCGCGGGGTGGGCGGCAGCGACCGCACCCCGCGCGGCTACGACCCGGCCAATTTGGCGCTCGACATCACCGGGGTCGTACGGTCCCTGGGCGAGCCGGACGCCGCCCTCGTCGGGCACGACCTGGGCGGGTACCTCGCCTGGACGGCGGCCGTGATGCGGCCCAAGCTGGTGCGCCGGCTCGTCGTCTCCTCGATGCCCCATCCACGGCGCTGGCGCTCGGCGATGCTCTCGGACTTCGGTCAGACCCGGGCCAGTTCGCACATCTGGGGCTTCCAGCGACCGTTCGTCCCCGAGCGGCAGCTCGTCGCCGACGACGGTGCCCTCGTGGGCGAGTTGATCCGGGAGTGGTCGGGTCCCCGGCTGCAGGAGTCCATCACCGACGAGGACATCGCCGTGTACCGGCGGGCCATGTGCATCCCGTCCACCGCGCACTGCTCGGTGGAGCCGTACCGCTGGATGATGCGGTCGATGGCGCGGCCCGACGGGCTCCAGTTCAACCGGCGGATGAAGCGGCCGGTGCGCGTGCCGACGCTGCACCTGCACGGCTCGCTGGACCCGGTGATGCGAACGCGGAGCGCGGCCGGTTCCGGGGAGTACGTCGAAGCCCCGTACCGGTGGCGGCTGTTCGACGGTCTCGGGCACTTCCCGCACGAGGAGGACCCGGTGGCGTTCTCCACCGAGTTGGTGAATTGGCTCAAAGACCCCGAACCGGACCGTTAATCCGATATGACAAGCATTCAATTGCCTGGCGCATAGGCCAATTGGCCACCCCGGAAGGGGTTACCGACCTTGGGGCACGGGCACAGCTCGGAGTATGGGCTGGACGCACGACTACGGTGACACCGCACACGAAGACCGCTCGGCCGCAGCGCCGGGCGCCCACGAGAGGGCAGGCCGGCACGGCCACGACCTCCGACTCGGGATTCCGCGCATCCTGCGCCGCCGGGCCCTGTGGGTCTCGGCGCGCCTGCGCCATCCACGGACGTAGGGGGACGTCGGGTCCGCGACTTCAGAGGGCGCAGCCCTGGCTGTCGATCCGCCGGTCGGCCGTCTTGCCGATCCGGATGTCGTCGCGGATCTCGTCCACCGTCAGCGCGTAGCCGGTGTTCGGGTCGTCGAGGGACTTCGCGAAGACGACCCCGTACACCTTGCCGTCGGGCGTCAGCAGCGGACCGCCGGAGTTGCCCTGGCGGACCGTCGCGAACAGCGAGTAGACGTCCCGTCGGACGGTGCCGCGGTGGTAGATGTCCGGGCCGTTGGCGTTGATCCGGCCGCGGACCCGGGCCGCGCGCACGTCGTACGCGCCGTTCTCCGGGAAGCCGGCGACGATCGCGTCGTTGCCGCTCACCGCGTCCTTCTCGGTGAACTCCAGCGCGGGCGCCTTCAGCTTGGGCACGTCCAGGACGGCGATGTCGCGCTGCCAGTCGTAGAGCACGACCTTGCCGTCGTACAGCTTGCCCTCGCCGCCGACCTGCACGGTCGGCTCGCCGACCCCGCCGACGACGTGCGCGTTGGTCATCACCTTGCCCGGCGCGAAGACGAACCCGGTGCCCTCGAGCACCTTGCTGCAGCTGGGCGCGGTGCCGACGACCTTCACGATCGAGCGCTTGGCCTGCTCGGTGACGGGGCTGGTGACGAGGTCCGGGTCCGGCGCCTGCACCTCGGGGATGGGTTCGTTCGAGAACGGGGTGAACACCTGCGGGAAACCGTTGCGCGCGAGGGTGGAGCTGAAGTCCAGGAACCAGCTGTTCGCCTGGTCGGGCAGCACGCGGTCCACGCCGAGCAGCACCTTGGAGCTGCGGACCTCCTTGCCCAGCGTGGGCAGCGAGGTCCCGGCGAGCGCCGAGCCGATCAGCCAGGCCACCAGGAGCATCGCGACCACGTTGACCAGGGCTCCGCCGGTCGCGTCGATCACGCGCGCCGGAGACCAGGTGATGCGGCGGCGCAGTCTGCTGCCGAGGTGAGTGGTCAGGGCCTGGCCGATGGAGGCGCAGACGATGATCACGACGACGGCGATGACCACGACCGTGGTGGACACCTGGGTGCCGTTGTCGGTCACCCGGTCCCACACGAGCGGCAGCAGGGACACGGCGACGAGGCCACCGCCGAGGAAGCCGATCACCGACAGGATGCCGACGACGAACCCCTGGCGGTAGCCGACGATCGCGAACCACACGGCGGCGACCAACAACAAGATGTCCAGCACGTTCACGTGGGCCACCGTCTCATGAGCGCCAGTCGAGCGGGACCTGCCGTGATCGGTCCCACGGGCGCTCCCAGCCCGCGAAGTGCAGGATCCGGTCGATCACCCCGGCGGTGAAACCCCAGACCAGAGCCGATTCGACGGTGAAACCCGGCCCCAGGTGGCCGCCGGGGTGAACGGTCGTGACCCGGTGTGCCGGGTCCGTGAGATCGGCCACGGGAACCGTGAAGACGCGGGCCGTCTCGGCCGGGTCCACGGCGCCGACGGGGCTGGGCGTGCGCCACCAGCCGAGGACCGGGGTCACGACGAACTCGCTCACCGGGATGTAGAGCCTGGGCAGCACCCCGAAGAGCTGGACCCCGGACGGGTCGAGCCCGGTCTCCTCCTCGGCCTCGCGCAGGGCGGCGCGCAGCGGGCCGGTGGTGGCCGGGTCGCCGTCCTCCGGGTCGAGGGCGCCGCCCGGGAAGGACGGCTGCCCCGCGTGCGAGCGGAGGGTCCCGGCGCGCTCCATGAGCAGCAGCTCGGGGCCGCGCGGGCCCTCGCCGAAGAGGACGAGCACGGCCGACTGCCGGCCGCGGCCGTCGGCGGGGGGCAGGAACCGGCTCAGCTGCGGACCCTCCACGGAGCGGGCCGCCTCGGCGACGGGGGCGAGCCAATCGGGCAGGCCGGCAGTGGAGACGGCCGGGCCGGCCGCAGCTGTGGTCTCGTCCCGTGTACCGCGCGTCATAGGCACCCCTGTCCGTGTTCTCCCACACCGCCAAACGCGGTCCGGGTCCCGATTCGTTCCTACAGCTGCGGCGCCGTTGCCGGGGCTCCGCCCCGCACCCCGCTCCTCAAACGCCGGAGGGGCTGGATCTTGCCGGGGCCGGCAGGCCCGGGTAGTCCGGGGGTGGGGTCAGGCGTTGGCCCGGCTGACCGCCCTTCTCGTACTTGAGCAGCTTCTTCGCCTTCTCCGGGTCGGTCTCGCCCTCCCCGTAGGCCGGGCACAGCGGGGCGATCGGGCAGGCGCCGCAGGCGGGCTTGCGCGAGTGGCAGATCCGGCGGCCGTGGAAGACGACACGGTGCGAGAGCATCGTCCACTCGCTCTTCGGGAAGATCGCGCAGATCTCCGCCTCGACCTTCTCCGGGTCCTCCTGATCGGTCCACTTCCAGCGGCGCACCAGCCGGCCGAAGTGGGTGTCGACGGTGATCCCGGGGACGCCGAACGCGTTGCCCAGCACCACGTTCGCCGTCTTGCGGCCGACTCCGGGCAGGGTCACGAGGTCTTCTATCCGGCCCGGGACCTCCCCGCCGAAGTTGTCCCGCAGGGCCTGCGAGAGGCCGAGCAGGGACTTGGCCTTGGCCCGGAAGAACCCGGTTGGCCGGATCAGCTCCTCCAGATCCTCGGGAACGGCCGCGGCCATGTCCTCGGCGGTCGGGTAGGCGGCGAAGAGGGCCGGGGTCGTCTGGTTCACGCGCAGGTCGGTGGTCTGGGCGGACAGCACCGTCGCGATGAGCAGCTCGAAGGGATTGCGGAAGTCGAGCTCCGGATGGGCGTACGGATAGATTTCGGCCAGCTCGCGGTTGATGCGGCGGGCCCTGCGCACCATGGCCAGGTGCGATTCGGGCTTGGCAGCCTGTTGTTTTTTGGCCGAACCTTTGCCCTGAGGGGCGGGTCGGGGCTTCGCGGACACCTCCGCGGGGGCTTGTTCGCCCACGGCTGAATCGTGGGTCGCCGTCACTCCCGCGGACCCCTTGGCCTGTGCTCTCACCGGCTTATTGGACACCCGGCCAGCCTAAGGCCGGGCGCTGACACCCGCCCGGACCTCCGGTAACACCACCCCGATTGGTCGCTCACCGCACAGCACGGGCCTCCGTCCGGCATCCTTGGTAGTGATTGATCGCACTGTTTGAGCCGTCCGGCAAAATGGGGGACCGGTCCCCTGAGCTGGTCGACATAGGAGAGAGACTCGTGGACGACGTTCTGCGGCGCGCCCCGCTCTTCGCGGCGCTCGATGACGAGCAGGCCGCGGAGCTCCGCGCCTCCATGGGCGAGGTGACCCTCGCACGCGGTGACGCCCTGTTCCACGAGGGCGACCCCGGCGACCGGCTGTATGTCGTGACCGAGGGCAAGGTGAAGCTCCACCGCACCTCCCCCGACGGTCGCGAGAACATGCTGGCCGTCCTCGGCCCCGGCGAGCTGATCGGCGAGCTGTCGCTCTTCGACCCGGGCCCGCGCACCGCCACCGCCACCGCGCTGACCGAGGTCAAGCTGCTCGGCCTCGGCCACGGCGACCTCCAGCCCTGGCTCAACGCCCGGCCCGAGGTCGCGACCGCGCTGCTGCGCGCCGTCGCCCGCCGCCTGCGCAAGACCAACGACCAGATGTCCGACCTGGTCTTCTCCGACGTTCCCGGCCGTGTGGCGCGGGCGCTCCTGGACCTGTCGCGCCGGTTCGGCGTGCAGTCCGAGGAGGGCATCCACGTCGTGCACGACCTCACGCAGGAAGAGCTGGCCCAGCTCGTCGGCGCGTCGCGCGAGACCGTGAACAAGGCGCTGGCCGACTTCGCCGGCCGCGGCTGGCTGCGGCTGGAGGCGCGTGCGGTGATCCTGCTGGATGTGGAGCGGCTCGCGAAGCGGTCCCGCTGACGCTGATCTTGGCCGTGTGAGGGGTCCCGCCCGGATGGGCGGGGCCCCTTTCGCACGTCCGAGTGCGGCGCCCGGCGTTTCGGCCAGAGGCCCCCGGCGAGGGGACCGGCACAGTGAGGGCATGGAGCACAGAGGGCTGGACGCGTACGGGTACTTCGAGCGCGAGGGATCGCTCGGACAGGTGCAGGACGAGTTCCGGGAGGTCGTCGCGGCCGCGCGGGAGCGGATCGTCGAGGCGTACGGACGCCGGCTGCACAGCGCCTACCTGTACGGGTCCGTGCCGCGCGGGGCGGCCCGGCCCGGGCGGTCCGACCTCGACCTGCTGCTCGCCCTGAACCACGAGCCCGCCGCCGAGGACCGGGACACCGCCGAGGTCCTGGCGCGCGGGCTCGACGAGCAATTCGCGGAGATCGACGGAGTCGGCCTCCTGCTCTTCGGCAAGGACACCCTGCTGAGCGAGGCGGAACGATTCGACCTGGGCTGGTTCCTCGCCTGCCTGTGCACCCCGCTGCTCGGCGCGGACCTGGCCGAGCACCTGCCGCGCTACCGTCCCGACAGCCTCCTCGCCCGCGAGACCAACGGTGATCTCGCCGAGCGGCTGCCCGCCTGGCGCGCCAAGGCGCAGACCGCGTCCACCCCGGAGGAGCTCCGCAAGCTGAGCCGCGCCTGGGCCCGGCAGCTGGTCCGGACGGGTTTCACGCTGGTCATGCCCCGGTGGGGCGGCTGGACCAGCGACCTCACCGAGTCCGCGGAGGTCTTCGGCCTGTACTACCCCGAGCGCGCGGCGCAGATGCGGGCCGCGGCCGCCGTGGCGCTGGATCCGGTCGCGGACCCGGCGGTGCTGCGCGCGTACGTGGAGGACCTCGGACCGTGGCTCGCGGACGAGTACACGGCCCGGCACGGCACGAAGACCCCCCGTTCGGCCTAGAGCTCGGGGCCGCCGGGGATCAGGCCGTGCTCCTGGAGGTATTCCAGCTGCGCCCGGACGGACCATTCCGCCGCCGGCCACAGGGAGCGGTCCACGTCCGCGTAGACCTGCCGGACCACGGCCTCGGGGGTGACGAAGCCGTTCTCGACGGCGGTCTCGACCTGGGCGAGCCGGTGCGCCCGGTGGGCCAGGTAGAACTCCACGGCGCCCTGCGCGTCCTCCAGCACCGGCCCGTGGCCCGGCAGGACGGTGTGCACGCCGTCGTCGACGGTGAGCGAGCGCAGGCGGCGCAGGGAGTCCAGGTAGTCGCCCAGGCGGCCGTCGGGGTGGGCGACGACGGTCGTGCCGCGCCCGAGGACGGTGTCGCCCGTCAGCACCGCCCGGTCGGCGGGCAGGTGGAAGCAGAGCGAGTCGCTGGTGTGCCCGGGGGTCGGCACCACGCGCAGCTCCAGCCCGCCGGTCCGGATCACGTCCCCGGCAGCCAGGCCCTCGTCACCGAGGCGCAGGGCCGGGTCCAGGGCGCGGACCTTGGTGCCGGTGAGCTCGGCGAAGCGGCCGGCGCCCTCGGCGTGGTCGGGGTGGCCGTGGGTGAGCAGGGTGAGGGCGATCCGCTTGCCCTCCTGCTCGGCGGCGGCGATGACCGCGCGCAGGTGTACGTCGTCCAGCGGGCCGGGGTCGATCACGACGGCCAGGTCGGAGCCGGGCTCGGACAGGAGCCAGGTGTTGGTGCCGTCCAGCGTCATCGCGGAGGCGTTGGGGGCCAGGATGTTCACCGCGCGGGCGGTCGCGGGCCCGGAGGAGACCACTCCGCGGGGCTGTCCGGGCAGTGCGGCGGCGTCGGTCACTCGGTGCCTCCGGGGCGGGTGGGGCCGGAGCCGGGGCCGGCGCTGACGCGCTTGGTGAACTCGTCGTGGCCCGGCCAGCTCAGGATCAGCTCCCCGCCCTCCAGAGCGGCCCGGGCCAGCACGGGGGTGAGGTCCTTGCCGCGGGCCCCCGCGAGCGCGTCCGCGGCGCTCCCGTACGGCTCCAGGGAGCGCAGGGTGGAGATCGTGGGCGGCATCATCAGCAGCTCGCCCTTGTCGTATCCGGCGGCCGCGTCGGCCGGGCGGATCCAGACGGTCCGGTCGGCCTCGGTGGAGGCGTTGCGGGTGCGCTGGCCCTCGGGAAGGACGGCGACGAAGAACCAGGTGTCGTAGCGGCGCTGCTCGAACTCCGGGGTGATCCAGCGTGCCCACGCCCCGAGCAGGTCGGAACGCAGCACCAGGCCGCGGCGGTCGAGGAACTCCGCGAAGGACAGCTCCCGCGCCACGAGGGCCTCGCGGTCGGCCTCCCAGTCGTCGCCGGTGGTGTCCCCGACGACGGTGTCCGCGCTCGGCCCGGCGAGCAGGACGCCGGCCTCCTCGAAGGTCTCCCGTACGGCTCCGCAGACGATGGCCTGGGCGGTGCGGGTGTCCGTGCCGAGCAGCTCGGCCCACTCGGCCCGGCTGGGCCCGGCCCAGCCGACCTGGTGCTCCTCGTCGCGGGGGTCCACTCCGCCCCCGGGATAGGCGTACGCGCCTCCGGCGAAGGCCATGGAGGCCCGCCGGCGCAGCATGTGCACGGCGGGGCCGGCGGTGGTGTCGCGCAGCAGCATGACGGTGGCGGCGCGCTTCGGTTCCACCGGGATGAGGGAACCGTCCGCGAGCGCGCGGATGCGGTCGGGCCACTCCGGGGGGTACCACTGGCCTCCGGCGGGGGGCGGGGTGGGCTGCGCCTGCTGCTGATTCGGCATGCCGGGATGCTACGACCATCCGCCCCGATGTTCGAGGGCCCCTTGGCTGCGCCCGGCCTCCCTGGGCTCCGCCCGGCGGGGCCGGATACGGCTACAGCCGCCTGCCGCGCGCGCCTCAAAGACCCGGGGCTCCGCCCCGACCCCCCGCTCCTCAAACGCCGGAGGGGCTGGATTCGCTCCTGTCGTCCGCCAGGACAATCCAGCCC
>NZ_JBHWJY010000031.1:0-81968 GCF_042731135.1 Streptomyces sp. NPDC059874 | reverse complement strand
CGAACCGACGTGCTCTTCGCGATGCTCCGCGACGGCACCTTCTACGAACCCCAACCCGCCCCATCAGCTTGACCAAACCCATAGGGGCACCCCCCAGGGCGCGCCGCGCACGCCCCGGACGGCCGTGTGTCAGCTCGGGCGCTCGTAGTTGGTCAAGACGCAGCCCTCGACCTGGGCCTTCTCCAGCCGGTAGCCGGCCGGCGCGGTGAAGCCGGTCTCGCAGTTCAGGTACAGGAACTGGAGCTGGTACAGCCCGCGGCGGACGCTCGCGTTGTTGGTCTCCACGGCGATGTTCGTGCCGACCAGCAGCTTGCTCGCAGTGGCCTTGAGGCGCCCATCGTCCTTCAGGTCGGCCAGCTGCGCCGCCTTGGCCTTGGTCTGGAGGGTCTTCATGTCGGAGACGGTGTCCAGCCAGTTCAGGTTGTGCGCGCGCCGCTCCCCGCCGAGCTGGCCGCAGACCGCTCGCTGCTTGACGCCCCAAGCGCTCGCGGGGCCGTCGACGACCGGCATGTAGTCGATCGACTGTACCTGCTCGTCGGTGACTTTCATGCTCGTGCAGTCGACCGTGTGCGGGCTGACGAGCTTCTTCAGCTCGGCGATGCTGCCGGCGCTCGGCAGGCCCAGGCTGCCGGTGGACGGCTGGCCCGGCTTCGCGGCTCCCTCGGTGGAGGGGTCGCGGACCGCCCCGCGGTGGGGGCTGCCCTGGCCGTCGGGGCTGTTGACGTAGTCGGTGAGGAAGCAGCCCTCGACCAGGGCCTTCTCCTTCTTGAACCCCTCCGGGACGAAGACGTCGGGGTTGCAGCTCAGGATGCGCAGGTCGGAGTTGGGCGGGTCGACCAGGGACACGGCGGTGGCGGTCTTGAGCGCGGTGAGGGCGAAGGTCTTGCCCACGACCGTGCGGCTGGCGAGGTCGGTGTCGTCCCGGCCCTCGGCGAGCAGCTTCGCGGCGTTGTCCTTGGCGGCCTGCTGGAAGGCCTTCATGTCCGGGGTCAGGAAGAGGACGATCTCGCCCCGCGCCTTCATGTCCGTGCAGACGCCGCGCTCCGTGATGCCCCAGTCCCCGGCGCCGATGAACCCGCTCAGCGGCACCCGGCTGTCGTTCGGTTCGGTGCTGAGGTTCTCGCAGGACGTGTACTGCTGTACGTGGGCCTGCGCCCCGGCCAGCGTGGCGGGCGCGGCGCCGGCGGCCGTGGGGGAGGCGGGGGCGGCGCCCCGAGCGCTCGCGGAGGGGCTCGCGGCGGGCGGGCCCGGCTTGGGGGAGTCCTCGCAGGCGGTGGCGAGGGTGGTGAGCGCGGCGAGGGCCGCGGTCGCGGCGGATATCCGCTGGAGGCGCATGGGTGTCTTCCGTCGGCTGGACACGGCACGGGGGATGGCGTGCCCATGCTAAGGCCACCTGTCTGAAAATTGATCTTGTGGCAGGTCGAGGTGAATGGACGGAGGCGGCGTGGGAGTGGGTAGAGCCTTTGTTGCCGCAGGTGGATGGGCGTGGTCGGCCGTGGCGTGATCACCGGCAGGTGGTCAATGGTGTGCTGTGGCGGTTGCGGACCGGGGCTCCGTGGCGTGACCTGCCCGAGCGGTATGGGCCGTGGCAGACCGTCTATGAGCGGTTTGCCCGCTGGGAGGCGGACGGCACGTGGGCAAGGCTGTTGGAGCATGTGCAGGTCCGCGACGACACGGAGGGCCGGGTGGAGTGGACCGTCGCCGTCGACTCCACGATCAACCGTGCTCACCAGCACGCCGCCGGCGCACGTAAAAGGGGGCTGCGGACGGGGGCGAACTGGAAGATCCGGTCGGCTCGCAGACGCGCCAGGCCCTCGGCCGGTCCCGAGGCGGGCTGACCACCAAGGTCCACCTCGTCGTCGACGGCCGGGGACTGCCGCTGTCCATCGTGCTCACGCCCGGCAACGTCAACGACGCCATCGCAGTCGGTCAGGTCCTCGACGGGATCCGCGTTCCGCGAGCCGACACCGGCCGCCCACGCACGAAACCGACCCGAGTCCTGGGCGACACGGCCTACTCCAGCCGAGCGATCCGGCATCTGCTGCGGCGTCGGGGCATCGCCGTCACGATCCCCGAGCGCCGCGACCAAACAGCCAACCGCCGACGCCGAGGGCGCCTCGGCGGCCGGCCGCCCGCCTTCGACAAGGAGCTCTACCGCGACCGCAACGTGGTCGAACGATGCTTCGCACGCCTCAAGCAGTTCCGCGCGATCGCGACGAGATTCGACAAGGTTGCCGACCGCTACCGTGCCGGCGTCGTCCTGGCCTCGCTGATCCGCTGGCTCCGCGAACCAGCCCGTGATCATTTGTCAGACACTGCCTGGTGCTGTGGCCGGAAAGGTTTGCCGGGGCGCGGTGTTCGGTGCGGTGCATCGCAAGGCGGAGGGCCGCGGCTCGTACTGGACGTACTCGCGCGGTCCGACAACGCGGCGAGGTGCCGTGCCGAGCGCCGTGACCCGGTGAACCTTTCCGGTCACAGCACTAGTCACCGGACCGGGTCCAGCCGATGGCGTCGAGGCGGGCGGCGTCGGACGGGCGGTCCTCCGCGAAGAGGAGGCGGCCCGGTTCCGAGACGCGGATGACGTCCACGTAGATGCCGCGCCCGACGTAGCGGCCGCTCGCGGAGTGGCGGAAGCGGAGGCGGACTTCGCGGCCGGCCCAGGTCGATGTGAGGGGGGCTTCGAGGCGGTGCCAGATGCGGCCCGACCAGCCTGCGGCGGTTCCGCGGGGCCATTCCTCGGGGGCGCCGCCCGTGGAACGGAGGGTGGTGAAGGGGAGCGGCTCCCAGTGTTCCCCGTCGGATGAGGCCTCCAGGTGGAGGGCGCCCTCGCCCGGCACGGTGTCCCACCACACGGCGCACCTCAACCGGGCGGCCGCCGTGGTCGGGGTGAGCGGCGGGAGGGTGAGGGTGCCCGAGCCGCCCGGCTGGATTCCGGAGAACCAGGCCGCGCCGCCGTGCTTCGTACGGACCGGGACGGCGCGGGCGAAGCGGTTGCCGACGGCGACCCGCGGGGCGCTGCCGGCCCGCCAGGTGCGGACGGGGTGCACCGAGTTGCCGAGCAGGATCAGGAAGGAGTCCGTGGAGGGGTCGAGGACGAGAGAGGTGCCGGTGAAGCCGGTGTGGCCGGCGGAGTGCGGGGTGGCCATCGCGCCCATGTACCAGTGCTGGTAGAGCTCGAAACCGAGGCCGTGGTCGTCGCCGGGGAAGGCGGTGTTGTAGTCGGTGAAGAGCAGCTCGACGGAGGCGGGGCGCAGGATGCGCTTGCCCGCGTAGACGCCGCCGTCGAGGAGGGCCCGGGCGAGGACGGCCAGGTCCCAGGCAGTGCCGAAGACCCCGGCGTGGCCGGCGACTCCGCCGAGCGCGTGCGCGTTCTCGTCGTGCACCTCGCCCCAGACCAGCCCTCGGTCCAGGCCGGACCACGGCGGCCGCTGCACCTCGGTGGCGGCGGTGATCCGGCGCCAGGAGAGCGGAGGGTTGTAACGAGTGCGGTGCATCCCGAGCGGAGCGGTGATCTCGTCGCGGAGCAGGACGTCCAAAGTGCGGGCGGTGATCCGTTCCAAGAGCAGCTGGAGCGTGATCAGGTTCAGGTCGGAGTACCGGTAGACGGTTCCGGGCGTCTCCTGCGGCCGGACGGACCACAGGAGCCTCAGCTGCCCTTCGCGGCTGGATTGCTGGTAGAAGGGAGCCCAGGAGCGCAACCCCGAGGTGTGGGTGAGCAGCTGGCGGACCGTGATCGACTCCTTGCCGCCACCGGTGAACTCGGGCAGGTACCGCCGCACCGGAGCCTCCAACTCCAGGCGACCCCGCTCCATCTGCTGCACGGCCAGGATCGACGTGAACAGCTTCGTCAGCGAGGCCAGGTCGAACACCGTGTCCTCGGCCATCGCGATCCGCTCGGCCGCCGGGAACTCCCGGACCCGGTCGGTCCGCCCGTCGTAGTCCGCGTACCGCACGGCATCGCCCATCGCGCGGTGCAGGGCGATCGTGCGGCCCCGGCCCGCGAGGACCACGGCGCCGGCGTAGTAGGGGTGCTCGGGCGAGGGGCCCAGGAACCGCCGCGCCTCCTCCGCCACCCCCTCCAGGTGCCGCTCCACCAGTCCGGCCTGGCGCGCGGAGCCGTACCGCAGCCGCAGTCCCTGGAGTGCGCGCCGCTCGGCCGGGTTCCCCGCCGCGCCGGCGGAGCCGGGTAGGGCGGCGTGGAGGATGAGCACGCCGCCGAGGGCGAGGAGCCGGGCCCCCAGCCGGCGGCGGCTCAGCCCGTCTCCGCCGGCGGCCGCCGCTTCTTCATTCGCCTGGCCCCCGGCCCCCGTCCCTGCTGCCATGTCCGGCCCTCCTGTCTCCTGTCCGAGTCCGCCTGCGGCGCCGCTTCCCGGGGCTCCGCCCCGAAACCCGCGCCTCAAACGCCGGCGAGGCTGAATGTGCCCGCGGCGCCGTTTCCAGGAGCCGGCGCCGCCCCGGCCCACGCCTCGAACTCCCCAACCACCGCGGCGAGGCACCCCCGGCTCGGGCGCCGCCCATGGGGCCCGCTCCCGGGGACCGAGGCCTCGAAACCGCCGAGCGGGCCGCAGGCACCCCGCACGCTAGTGGGTATCTGCCCGCCCGTCGGGCAACCTCCGCATCGACCGGTCCGGAAAGAATCTGACACTACATCAGAAAATCTCTTCCCTCGAGTGCCGGGCTGCGGCATCCTGCCGCCCATGGAGACGGAGCTGAGCAAGAAACTGGGAGTCGAGCACGCCATCTTCGGCTTCACGCCCTTCCCGGCGGTGGCCGCTGCCATCACCCGGGCGGGCGGATTCGGCGTGCTCGGAGCGGTCCGCTACACCGCTCCCGACGACCTCAAACGCGACCTCGACTGGATGCAGGCGCACACCGACGGCAAGCCCTACGGCCTCGACGTCGTCATGCCCGCCAAGAAGGCCGTCGACGGCATCAGTGAGGCCGACATCGAGGCGATGATCCCGGCCGAGCACCGCGCCTTCGTCCGCGACACCCTCGCCAAGCACCACGTGCCCGAGCTCGCCGAGGGCGAGGCCTCCGGCTGGCGGATCACCGGTTGGATGGAGCAGGTCGCCCGCAACCAGCTCGACGTCGCCTTCGACTACCCCATCAAACTCCTGGCGAACGCCCTCGGTTCCCCGCCCGCCGATGTCATCGCGCGCGCCCATGACCACGGTGTCCTCGTCGCCGCCCTCGCCGGCAGCGCCAAGCACGCCCGCCGCCACGCCGAGGCGGGCATCGACATCGTCGTCGCCCAGGGCTACGAGGCCGGCGGCCACACCGGCGACATCGCCACCATGGTCCTGGTCCCCGAGATCGTCGAGGCCGTCGCCCCGCTCCCGGTCCTCGCCGCCGGCGGCATCGGCAGCGGCGAGCAGATCGCCGCCGGACTCGCCCTCGGCGCCCAGGGCGCCTGGCTCGGCTCGCTCTGGCTCACCACCACCGAGGCGGACCTGCACTCGCGCGCCCTCACCGAGAAGCTGCTCGCAGCCGGCTCCGGCGACACCGTCCGCTCCCGCGCCCTCACCGGCAAGCCCGCCCGTCAGCTGCGCACCGAGTGGACCGACGCCTGGGACGATCCGGAGGGCCCGGGCGCGCTCCCCATGCCGCTGCAGGGCCTGCTCGTCGCCGAGGCCGTCTCCCGGATCCAGAAGTACGAGATCCAGCCGCTGCTCGGCACTCCCGTCGGCCAGATCGTCGGCCGGATGAACGAAGAGCGCAGCGTCCAGGCCGTCTTCGACGACCTGACGAGCGGCTTCGAGCGAGCCATCGACCGCATCAACCGCATCGCCGGCCGAGTCCGAGAGGCGTGAGCAGCGTGAGCAGTGTGACCGACCAGCCCCCGAACGGCTTCTGGGCCCAGGCCGCCGCCGACCCCGAGCGGACCGTCCTCGTCACCCCCGAGGGCGAGGAATGGACCGCCGGCCGGCTGCACGGCGACGTCAACCGCCTCGTCCACGGCCTGCGCGCGGCCGGTCTGGAGCAGGGTGACGTGTTCGCCGTCGTGCTCCCCAACGGCGTCGAGTTCCTCACCGCCTACCTCGCCGCCGCCCAGGCCGGCTTCTACCTCGTCCCCGTCAACCACCACCTCGTCGGTCCCGAGATCGCCTGGATCGTCTCCGACTCCGGAGCCAAGGTCCTCGTCGCCCACGAACGGTTCGCCGACGCGGCCACCGCCGCCGCCGACGAGGCGGACCTGCCCGCGAGCCACCGCTACGCCGTCGGAGCCGTCCCGGGCTTCCGCCCGTACGCGGACCTGCTGGACGGGCGGCCCGGCACGCCCCCCGAGGACCGCACCCTCGGCTGGGTCATGAACTACACCTCCGGCACCACCGGCCGCCCCCGCGGCATCCGCCGCCCCCTGCCCGGCAAGCTTCCCGAGGAGACCTACCTCGGCGGCTTCCTCGGCATCTTCGGCATCCGCCCCTTCGACGGCAACGTCCACCTGGTCTGCTCGCCGCTCTACCACACGGCGGTGCTCCAATTCGCGGGCGCCGCCCTGCACATCGGGCACCCGCTGGTCCTCATGGACAAGTGGACGCCCGAGGAAATGCTGCGCCTGATCGACCAACGTGCCTGCACGCACACCCACATGGTCCCGACGCAGTTCCACCGGCTCCTCGCGCTCCCGCAGGACGTGAAGGACGCGTACGACGTCTCCTCGATGCGGCACGCCATCCACGGCGCCGCGCCCTGCCCCGACCACGTCAAGCGGGCGATGATCGACTGGTGGGGCAACTGCGTGGAGGAGTACTACGCGGCGAGTGAGGGCGGCGGCGCCTTCGCCACCGCCGAGGACTGGCTGAAGAAGCCCGGAACCGTCGGCAAGGCCTGGCCGATCAGCGAACTCGCCATCTTCGACGACGACGGCAACCGGTTGCCGCCCGGCGAACTGGGCACCGTCTACATGCAGATGAAGACCGGCGGCTTCAGCTACCACAAGGACGAGGGCAAGACGAAGAAGAACCGCATCGGCGACTTCTTCACCGTCGGCGACCTCGGACTGATGGACGAGGAGGGCTACCTCTTCCTCCGTGACCGCAAGATCGACATGATCATCTCGGGCGGGGTCAACATCTACCCGGCCGAGATCGAGTCCGCCCTGCTCACCCATCCGGCGGTCGCGGACGCCGCCGCCTTCGGCATCCCGCACGCCGACTGGGGCGAGGAGGTCAAGGCCGTCATCGAACCGGCCGAGGGCTTCGAGGCGGGCGACGCGCTGGCCGCGGAGATCCTGCACCACTGCGAGCGGCAGCTCGCCGGCTACAAGCGCCCCAAGACCGTCGACTTCATCGAGACGATGCCGCGCGACCCGAACGGCAAGCTGTACAAGCGCCGACTGCGCGACCCCTACTGGGAGGGTCACGAGCGCGCGATGTGACGTGACGTCACCCGTGGGTGAAGTCGTACACCGCCGCGCAGTAGGGATCCTGGGGTCCGAGCCCGCGGACCACGGCGTGGAGCGCGTCGGTGAGGTCGTACGAGGGCTCGTCCTGAAACCGGAAGGTCTCCGCGCGGACGTCGACGACCGGGATGCCCAGGCCGTCCACGGACGTCGCGTCGGTCGAGGCCGGCCCGGCGGCGGCCAGTTGCCGCAGCACTCCGGCGATGTCGCTCCACGGGACGTTGCAGTCGTACCGCCCGGCCGGCGGGAAGTCGTAGGCGAGCGACGTGCCCAGGTCGCGGCCGTCCCACAGCACCACGCGGGTCGTGTCCGGACGCCCGGGAGGCTGCACCACCCCCTGCACCAGCCGTCCCGGGCCGCCCCCGCCCTCGCCCCCCGGCGGCGGGGACACGTAGCGCAGCAACGCCCGGAGCGCGACGCGGTGCGGATCGGTCAGGTCGTACTCGCTCCAGGGCGACGGCACGTCCGCTGAGGTCATGCCCCATTCTGCGGCGCCGGGCGCGATTCCCGCAGGCAGCGCACCCGCCACGCCCGGCGAATGCGTGAGAAGAGCCACGTCGAGGCCCCGGAGGCGGTGCTTGCGCCGCACCGGAGGAACAGTTCTGGCAAGTTGGCACATATGAGCACGGCAACCCGTAGATCACCCCTTACCGACTGGACCGTCGTGGTCCCCGTGGTGGCGCTCGTCGCCCTCGTCTTCAGCTGGGGACGTGAGCTGCCCCCGCTCGTGGTGGCCCTCGTCGCGCTCTGCCTCGCGGGCGCGGTGCTGGCGGCCGTCCACCACGCCGAGGTCGTCGCCCACCGGGTCGGCGAGCCCTTCGGCTCGCTCGTCCTCGCCGTCGCCGTCACCGTCATCGAAGTGGCGCTCATCGTCACCCTGATGGCCGACGGAGGCGACAAGACCTCCTCGCTCGCCCGGGACACGGTCTTCGCCGCCGTCATGATCACCTGCAACGGCATCGTGGGCCTGTCGCTGCTCGTCGGCGCCCTGCGCAACCGGGTCGCCGTCTTCAACGCCGAGGGCTCCGGCGCGGCCCTCGCCACCGTCGCGACCCTCGCCGTCCTCAGCCTGGTGCTGCCGACCTTCACGACCAGCAAGCCCGGACCCGAGTTCTCCACCGCGCAACTGACCTTCGCCGCCGTCGCCTCGCTCGCCCTCTACGGGCTGTTCGTCGCCGTCCAGACGGTCCGCCACCGGGACTACTTCCTGCCCGTGGAGACCGGACGCCCGACCGGCGCGGCGGACGGGGACGGCGACGACCACGCCGAGCCGCCCACCGCCCGCGCCGCTTTGGTCAGCGTCGGCCTGCTGCTCGTCGCGCTCGTCGCGGTGGTCGGCGACGCCAAGTCCGTCTCCCCGACCATCGAGAAGGGCGTTGCCGACGCCGGCCTGCCGAACGCCGTCGTCGGTGTGATCATCGCCCTGCTCGTGCTGGCGCCCGAAACGCTGGCCGCCGTCCGGGCCGCCCGCCGCGACCGCGTCCAGACCAGCCTCAACCTGGCCTACGGATCCTCCATCGCCAGCATCGGCCTGACGATCCCGGCCATCGCCCTGGCCACGATCTGGCTCTCCGGTCCGCTCATGCTGGGCCTCGGGGCGACCCACATGGTGCTGCTCGCCCTGACCGTCGTGGTCAGCGCCCTCACCATCGCCCCGGGCCGCGCCACCCTGCTCCAGGGCGGAGTGCACCTCGTCCTGCTGGCCGCGTACCTCTTCCTGGCCGTGAGCCCGTGAGCCCGTGAGCCCGTGAGCCCGTGAGCCCGTGAGCCCGTCGAGGCCACGGCCGGGAACAGGGCGGGTCAGCGTCGCTCGCGCGGCCACACCACCTTCAGCTTCGGCGAGGTGAGGATGTCCCGCTCGCAGAACCGCGAGGTCACCCAGCGCTCTTCGGAGAACAGCCGGGTCTGGTCCGCGTAGTACGGCGAGTTCGGGTTCGAGGACTGGCTGTACGTCAGCAAGGTGCGGGCCACCGGGCAGCGGCCGCCGTCCCAGCCGACCGCCTGGACATGACTGGAGCCGTGCGTCACCTCCGGGTAGCCGCCGGCCGCCGCCTTCCACGGGGCCTCGATCTTGTTCCAAACGCCGAGCGCCTCCGTACCGCCGCCCACCGGGAGCTTCCGGTCGCCGCGGACCACGAACTGGTGCTCGCCCAGCGGCGCGTCCAGCGCGATCCCGGCGGCCCTGAGCTCCGCCACCGTGTCCGCGAGCGCACGGCCGAGGCCGGGCGCGGCCTGGTTGAGCGTGCGCGGGGTGCGTACGGGATCGGCCGCCGAGAACGGCACCAGCCACAGGTCCTTGGGCGCCGTCGATCCGGTCAGCTTGCGCCAGAACCGGTCGAAGAGGAGCGCGCCGCGGCTGGCGACGTCGGCGGTGCGGTCCCAGCCCGCCAGCGCCGGGCAGGCGGCCGAGACGTCCACCACCGCGCCGTCGCTCGCCGTCGCCGTACCGCCGGGCAGCGCGGCGCAGGCCTTCGCCGCGTCGGCCGCGGCCAGGTCACCGGCCGGTACCCGGTTGGCGAACTGCTGCTTCTGCAGGTCCGTCACCGTCAGCCCGCCCCGGGCGGCCATCGCCGACACGTCCTCGACCGCGCCGCGCGTACGCAGCGACCGCGGGGTGGCGACATTGCCCCAGATCCGCTCGTAGCCGGTCAACGGCCGGTCGGCATTGGCCAGCCAGGCGCTGTCGTTGGAGTTCTCGGCGTACGGGGCGCCCTGCAGCGTCGGCGCCTTCCCCGGGCCGAACACCCCCGGCTGCACCGCGTCCGGGTCCGCGCCGAGCGCACAGTCGGCGCGCGAACCGTCGAGCACCGCCAGCCCCGAGGCCGGGTACGTGGCCCGGCCCAGCGGGGTGGAGCAGCGGGCGGCGAGCTCGTCGGTGATCCGGGGGAGCACCTGGGACTGGGTGAAGAGGGTGCCGCCCGAGGAGTCGGCGGCGACCGTGTTGACCCAGGGCAGGCCCTGGGTGCGGGCCAGGGCGTCCTGGATGCCCGCGACCGAGAGGGCCTTGCCCATGGCCAGGGCGGTGTCGGAGCCGCGCAGGTTCGCCGCGTTGGGGTCGTTCAGCGCGTACGCCGTCTGCGCGGTCCACGGCAGCGGCAGGCCCGGGCCGAGGCCCGTGATCACGGGCCCGTAGCGGGTCCACCACTGGGTGCGGGTCACCGGATCGCCGCCCGACACCGGGACGGTGACGGTGCGCCGGGTCATCGCCTCCGGCTTCCCGTCGACGAGGTAGACGGTCGGATCGGCCGGGTCGAGCGCGAGCTGGTGGAGGTTGACGGGCGTGCCGGTGGCCACCGTGTGGCTCCAGGCGACCTTCTCGTTGAAGCCGATGTTGACCACGGCGGTGCCGAGCAGGGAGCCGCCCGACACGTTCAGTTCGCCCGGGATGGTCTGTTGCGACTGCCAGAAGCGGCGCCCGCCCTGCCACGGGTAGTGGGGGTTGCCGAGCAGCAGCCCGCCGCCGGACGCGGTGGTGGAACCGCTGAAGGCCACCGCGTTGGAGCCCCGGTCGTAGCGGGAGGTGTCGAAGAACTCCCGTGCCGCCTCGGCCGCGGCCGCCGGATCGGGTTCCGGCTGCGGCGAGGCCGTACGTGCCGCATCGCCCGGCGGCTGGGCCCCCGTGATGCCATCGATGCCGCGCCCCTGGCCGCCGAGGACCGAGACGGCGAAGCCGCGGGCGGCCACGTCGGTGGCGGTGACCGGGCGGACCCAGCCGGCGCCCTTGCAGGCCGGATCGGTGATCTTGTTCTGGGCGAGCCACGCGTTGTACCCGGCGGCCCAGCCGCGCATCAGCTCCTTGAGGTCCTTGCCGGGACCGGCGGGAGCGGGCGTGGCGAGGAGCTTCTCGACCGTCCCGGAATCCCGGACGCCCTTGAAGTACAGGTCGCTGGAGAGGTTCCGGGTGGCGGAGGACAGCGATCCGTCGGGTGCGGCGTCGGGGCCGAACCAGCGCGAGCGCTCCCCGGCGACGGTCACGAATCCGTCGGCGAGCACGCACACCTGGTCGGCGGCCTGAGCCCAGCCGGTCCCGAAACCGAGGTGCGCGTAGTCCTTGGCGAGGATGTGCGGAATGCCGTTCTCGGTGTACCGGATGACGGCGGACAGGCCGCCGCCGGACGGTATCCGGTCCCCGGTCGTCGCCGAGGCCTGCGGCGCCGCGGCCGTGGCGGCCAGCAGCGCGGCGCCGGCGAGGGCGACGCGACGGAGTGTCGGACGGGTGCTGAGGTGCAACATGCCTCCCAAGTAGCCTGCGGATGGGCGTGATTGCCCGCTGGACAGGCGGTGCGTCCGTGCCCCCACACTCATGCAGGCGGTCCGATGATCTGTCAACATCCCGTTTGGTATCCCGGTTATTGACCTTGGGCCTGCGGGGCACGAGGATCGCGCCATGACGGCAGACCAGTCAGCGCGGGCAGCAGGCACAGCAGGTGCGGAGCGGGCAGTGCGGCACCGGACGGTCGACGGGCTCGTGCGCCACAGCGCGCACCGGGTGCCCGACCGGGTGGCCGTCCGCTACCACGAGCGGACCTGGACCTACGCGGAACTCGACGCGGCCGTCACCACCGGCGCCGCCGTCCTGCGCGAGCGGTACGGGCTCTCCGAGGGCGACCGGGTCGCGACCTTCGCCCACAACTCCGACGCCTACCTGATCGCCTTCCTCGCCTGCGCCCGCGCCGGGCTCACGCACGTCCCGGTCAACCAGAACCTCACCGGCGAGGACCTGGCGTACATCCTGGACAACAGCGCGAGCGCGGTGGTCCTCGCCGATCCGGACCTCGCCGGGCGGGTCCCCGACGGGTACCGCGTACGGGCGCTGCGCGACGCCGCCGACTCCTTCCTGGCCGAACTCGCCGAGCCGCTGCCCTTTGACGGCCGTAGCGATCCGGACGGGCTGGCGCAGCTGCTGTACACCTCCGGGACCACCGCCCTGCCCAAGGGCGCGATGATGACGCACCGGGCGCTCGCGCACGAGTACGAGAGCGCGATCGAGGCGCTGGATCTGGCCGAGGAGGACCGGCCGGTGCACTCGCTGCCGCTCTACCACTCGGCGCAGATGCACGTCTTCCTGCTGCCCTACCTGGCGGTGGGGGCGGGCAACACGATCCTGGACGCGCCGGTCGCGGAGCAGGTCTTCGACCTCGTGGAGGCGGGGGAGGCCGACAGTCTCTTCGCCCCGCCGACGGTGTGGATCGGCCTGGCCAACCACCCCGACTTCGGGCGGCGCGAGCTGGGCGCGCTGCGCAAGGCGTACTACGGGGCCTCGATCATGCCGGTGCCGGTCCTGGAGCGGCTGCGCGAGCGGCTGCCCGGGCTCGGCTTCTACAACTGCTTCGGCCAGAGCGAGATCGGCCCGCTGGCCACGGTGCTGGGGCCGGACGAGCACGAGGGGCGGATGGACTCCTGCGGGCGGACGGTGCGTCACGTGGAGGCGAAGGTCGTCGACGAGGACGGCAAGGACGTGCCGGCCGGCACGGCGGGCGAGGTGGTCTACCGCTCGCCGCAGCTGTGCCGCGGGTACTGGAACGACCCCGAGGCAACGGAGAAGGCCTTCCGTGACGGCTGGTTCCGTTCGGGCGACCTCGCGGTGCGCGACGCGGAGGGCTACTTCACGGTCGTGGACCGGGTCAAGGACGTCATCAACTCGGGTGGGGTGCTCGTCGCCTCCCGGCAGGTCGAGGACGTGCTGTACACCCACCCGGGCGTGGCCGAGGCGGCGGTGGTCGGCCTGCCCGACGAGCGGTGGATCGAGGCGGTGACGGCCGTGGTGGTGCCGCGCGGGGAGGTGACGGAGACGGAGCTGATGGCGTACGCGCGGGAGAAGCTGGCCCACTTCAAGGCCCCGAAGCGGGTCCTGTTCGTGGACGCCCTCCCGCGCAACGCCAGCGGCAAGATCCTCAAGCGCGAGCTCCGCGACCGCTTCGCGCCGGACGGGACCGAACCTCCGGCACCCCCGGCGGCCGGGGCGCGCTGACGCGCCGCCCCGGCCCCGGGTCCGGCTCTACTGTGCAGGCGGCGCCACGTCGTCGAAGTCCGTGCCCCGGCTGACGGCTTCCCACGTACGGGCCTCCGCGCGCGCGGCCTCCGCGTGGGCCGTGATGAAGTCCAGCGCATCGTTGCCCAGGACGAGCCGCAGCGGCGTGTTCTCGGCGTCCAGGGCGGCGAGGATCGCGGCGGCGGCCTTGACCGGGTCGCCGGGCTGGTGGCCGTCGGCGGCCGGCATGCCCTGGCGCACCGGGCCGACCGACTCCTCGTACGCGGGCAGGACGGCGGTGTGGCTCAGTGCGTCCCCGCCCGCGAAGCCCGTACGGAAGGAACCGGGCTCCACGATCAGGGCCTTGATGCCGAAGCCGGCGACCTCGGTGGCGAGCGCCTCGGTCAGGCCCTCCAGGGCGAACTTCGTCGCGCAGTACGCCCCGACGCCGGCGAAGGCGAGCCGTCCGCCCATGCTGCTCATCTGCACGATGGCGCCCGATTTCCGGGCCCGCATGTGCGGCAGCGCGGCGCGGGTGAGGGCCGCCGGGCCGAAGAAGTGCAGTTCCATCAGCTCGCGGAGTTCGCGGTCCGTGGTTTCCTCCACGGCGCCGAGCAGACCCCGTCCCGCGTTGTTGACGAGGACGTCGATCCGGCCGTAACGGTCCACGACCTCGGCGACGACCTCCTCGGCGCGAGAAATGTCCGTCACGTCCATGGCGAGAGGCAGCAGCCGCTCCGGGTGCTCGGTCGCCAGTGCGTCGAGCGACTGCGGGCGACGGGCCGCCGCGACGACGGTGTCCCCGGCCGCGAGCGCGGCCTCGGTGAGGGTCCGGCCGAAGCCGGAGGAGGCCCCGGTGATCAGCCAGACCCGGCCGGCCGCTTCGCTTAATCCATGCTGCGTTGTCATCAATTCCCCTGTGAACGAACGCTGTCGATGGTGTGCGCACCCATCCTGGCATCGTCCGGGCGGCCCGGTCAGCCCAATCTCGGATCATGGGAATGATGATCATTTGAGGGGTAAAGTCCGTTCTTTCGCAGGCGCCTCAGGGTGAGGGCCTCGTGGACGAGGCGGCCGACGAGCGCCCCGCCGTAGACCACGAAGCCCACGCCGACCAGCCAGGACTGGACGACCAGCAGGGTGCCGAACGGGCCGTAGGTCACGGCGTTCGACGCGATCAGCGGGGAGAACACCAACTGCGAGAAGACCCGCAGCCCGAGCAGTCCGACGCTGGTCGCCAGCGCACCCGGGACCAGCGCCCGCCAGCGGACCCGGCCGCAGAGCAGCAGCCGCTGCGATCCGACGAAGAACAGGCAGGTGCCGATCAGGTCGCCCAGGGTGCCCAGGATCGTGCCGACGGCGTCGTGTGACGGGGCGGGGATCTCCACCAGCAGGGCGAGGTAGCAGACCAGCAGGGCGAGCCATACGACGTGCCGCCACATGGTGTGCCAGCGGGCGGTCGGCAGGTCCCAGACCTTCTCGTAGCCGGTCTGCACCGCCGAGCCGAAGGTCAGCCCGAAGACGGCCAGTGCGGCCAGTCCGAAGGCGGTGGTCCGCTCCAGGGCCAGGTCCGCCGCGCCGAACAGAAGCTCGACGCGGGCCCGGGAGGACTCCGTCACCCCGAGCGCCTGGCCGAGCCAGCGGCCGAAGCCCGAACCGCTGCCGGGCGCGGCGGCGGCCACGACGATCAGCAGCGGCACCAGGGTGAGGAAGCCGAGGGCCGCGAAGCCCATCGCCCGGTGCATCAGCTCCATCTCCCGGCCACGGCTCCAGGCCAGTCCGGCAGGGGAGCCCTGGAGCCGGTCATGGAGCTGCCGGAGGATCGAGGTCACGCCTCATGCCCTACCCGCGCGGACGACCCCGCTCTCGGAAGCCACCCCCAAATGGGCCCGAAGGGGTGGTTTCGCCCGCCCGTAGGCCCGTCTCACCGCTCTCCGGCACCCCGCAGGTCCACCAGTCGCTTGATCTTCCCCACCGAACGCTCCAACGTCTCCGGGTCCACCACCTCGACCCGGACGGAGACGCCGATCCCCTCCTTGACGGCCCGGACCACCTCGGCGGCCGCGGCCTCCCGCCGGGCCGCCTCCGTCTCCCGGCGGGCCTCCACCCGTACCGTCAGCGCGTCCAGCCGGCCTTCCCTGGTCAGCCGCAGCTGGAAGTGCGGAGCCAGCCCGGCCGTCCGAAGGAGGATCTCCTCCACCTGGGTCGGATACAGGTTCACCCCGCGCAGGATGATCATGTCGTCGGTGCGGCCCGTGACCTTCTCCATCCGGCGGAAGGCGGGGCGGGCCGTACCGGGCAGCAGCCGCGTCAGATCCCGGGTGCGGTAGCGGATGACGGGCATGGCCTCCTTGGTGAGGGAGGTGAAGACCAGCTCGCCCGGCTCCCCGTCCGGCATCACCTCGCCCGTCAGGGGATCGACCACCTCGGGATAGAAGTGGTCCTCCCATATGTGGAGCCCGTCCTTCGTCTCCACGCACTCCTGGGCCACGCCCGGTCCCATGACCTCGGACAGGCCGTATATGTCCACCGCGTCTATGTCGAGTCGATCCTCGATCTCCCGGCGCATCTCCTCGGTCCACGGCTCGGCGCCGAAGATGCCCGTCCGCAGGGAGGTGGCGCGCGGATCGATGCCCTGACGCTCCATCTCGTCCAGCAGGGTCAGCATGTAGGAGGGCGTCACCATGATGACCTCCGGCCGGAAGTCCTCGATGAGCCGGACCTGGCGGTCGGTCATCCCTCCCGACGCCGGCACGACCGTACAGCCGAGGCGCTCGGCCCCGTAGTGGGCGCCGAGGCCGCCGGTGAACAGCCCGTAGCCGTAGGCGATGTGCACGATCTGGCCGGGCCGCCCGCCCGCGGCCCGCATGGACCGGGCCACCACGTCGGCCCAGGTGGAGAGGTCCGCGTCGGTGTACCCGACCACCGTGGGGCGCCCCGTCGTGCCGCTGGAGGCGTGGACGCGGCGCACCTCGGAGCGCGGCACCGCGAACATCCCGAAGGGGTACTGGTCACGGAGATCGCTCTTGGTCGTGAAGGGGAACAGGGAGAGATCGGCGAGGGAGCGGCAGTCCTGCGGGTGCACGCCCGCCTTGTCGAAGGACTGCCGGTAGAAGGGCACCCGCTCGTAGGCGCGGAGCAGGGTCGCGCGCAGCCGTTTCAACTGGAGGGAGGCCAGCTCGTCGCGGCTCAGCCGCTCGCCTTCGTCGTGGAGATCCGCGTGCACCGCCATGCCGTCACCTCATCCTGAGCCAACCGAACGATCATTCGGTAGATTGCCAGGTCTTCGGGAGGTAAATCAATGACTCGAACGAGTGATCGTCTGTTGTGATGGGCCGCATGCCTATCTTCACCACCTATGACGGAACCGAACTCGCCTATCACGTGCAGGGGGAGGGTGAGCCGTTGGTCTGTCTCCCGGGCGGGGCGATGCGGGCCTCGGCCTACCTGGGCGACCTCGGAGGACTCGCCGCCGGCCGCCGGCTGATCATGCTCGACCTGCGCGGCACGGGCGACTCCGCGATACCGGCGGACGAGTCGACGTACCGGGTCGACCATCAGGTCGCCGACGTCGAGGCGCTGCGCGTGCGCCTGGGCCTCGAGCGCATGGACCTGCTCGCGCACTCCGCGGGCGGCAACCTCGCCCAGCTCTACGCGGCCGCGCACCCCGACAGGGTGCGACGGATCGTCCTGGTCACCCCGACCGCCTGGGCCGTGGACCTGCCCGTCACCGTGGAGCACAAGCTGACGGCCGCCCGGCTGCGGGCGGGCACCGAGCCGTACGACAGCGCGATCGAGGCCTACGAGGGGATCCTCGGCGGCGTCGACACCGACGAGGCGTGGGAGCTGGCGGCCCCGCTGTTCTACGGGCGCTGGGACGATGCCGCGCGGGCCCACTGGGCGACGGGCGAGCAGGAGGGCAACGAGAAGGCGTCGGCGGCCTACGCGGGGCCGGGCGCCTTTGACCCGCCGGCCACCCGGGCCGGGCTCCGGCGGGTCGCCGGGGAGGTGTTGGTGCTCGCCGGCGAGCTGGACGGCAACCCGTGTCCGGCCCTGGCGGGGCAGCTCGCGGAGCTGTTCCCGCGGGGTGCGGTGGATGTCCAGCCCGGGGCGGGGCACTTCCCGTGGCTGGACGACGCGGTGTGGTTCTCGGACCGGGTGGAGCGCTTCCTGGCCTCCGGCCGCTGACCCTGAGGGGGCGGGGGCGGGGGCGGAGGCGGAGGCGGGTGCGGTGCCGCTGCGCGGAGCTGCTCCCCGCCCCGCCCTTACCCGTCCCCCCGGGGCTCCGCCCCGGACCCCGCGCCTCAAACGCCGGCGGGGGTGGACTTTCCCTGGCGAGGCTGGGAGGGGTCAGCTCGCCGCGTCTGCCTCCGTCGCGATCGTCTTCGCCCAGCGGTAGTCCGCCTTGCCGCTCGGGGAGCGTTGGATGGCCGGGGCTATCACCAGTTGGCGGGGGATCTTGTACCCCGCGAGTTTCGTGCGGCAGTGGGACTGGATCTCGTCCAACGTCGGCTCCGGGGCGCCGGGGCGGACCTGGACCACTGCCGCCACGTGGTTGCCCCAGGTCGGGTCCGGGACGCCCGCGACCAGGGCGTCGTACACGTCCGGGTGGGACTTCAGCGCCTGCTCGACCTCCTCCGGATAGACCTTCTCGCCGCCCGTGTTGATGCACTGCGAACCGCGGCCGAGCACCGTCACGATCCCGTTCTCGTCCACCGTCGCCATGTCGCCGAGCAGCACCCAGCGCTCCTCGCCCTTCTGGAAGAAGGTCTCGGCGGTCTTGGCCGGGTCGTTGTAGTAGCCGAGCGGTACGTAGCCCCGCTGTGCCAGGCGTCCCGGCACCCCCACCGGCACCGGCTCGTGCGTGACCGGGTCCACCACCTGCGTGCGGTCGTTGACCTCCAGGCGGAATCCCTTGTCGGGGCCGGAGTCGTCCGTCGCCCGGCCGTTGGAGCCGGATTCCGAGGACCCGAAGTTGTTCAGGAGCAGCACGTTCGGCACGAGCCGCTGGAACTCCGCCTTCACCGTCTCCGACATGATCGCGCCGGATGACGAGACGCTGAACAGGGACGAGAGGTCCGTGCCCTTCAGCGGGCCGTTCAGCGCGTCGATCAGCGGCCTCAGCATCGCGTCGCCGACCAGGGAGACGCTGGAGACCTTCTCCTTCTCGATCGTGCGGAGCACTTCCTCCGGCGCGTACTTGCGGTGGATCACGATCCGCTGACCGTAGTTGAAGGCGACGAACGAGGTGAGCGTCGACGTGCCGTGCATCAGCGGCGGCGCGGGGAAGAAGGTGAGCCCGGCGCCGCGCGCCGCGACCCGCTCGGCGAGCTCCTCGGGCCGCTTCACCGGCTCGCCCGACGGCTCGCCGCCGAAAAGACCCGCGAAGAAGAGGTCCTCGGCCCGCCACATCACGCCCTTGGGCATGCCCGTGGTGCCGCCGGTGTAGATGATGAACAGGTCGTCGGGGCTGCGCGGCGGGAATCCGCGCTCGGGCGAGCCGGCCGCCTCGGCGTCCTCGTACGCGACCGGCGCGATCGACGGCTCCGACGCGCCGTCGGGGGTGGCGCCGACCCGGATCAGGTGGCGGAGCTTCGTGGTCTGCGGCAGCGCGGCCGCGACCCGCTCGGTGAACTCGCCCTCGAAGACGAGCGCGGCGAGATCGGCGTCGTTGTAGAGGTAGACCAGTTCCTCCTCCACGTACCGGTAGTTGACGTTCACCGGAACCAGCCGGGCCTTGAGGCAGGCCAGCACGGTCTGGAGGTACTCGACCCCGTTGTAGAGGTGCAGGCCCAGGTGCTCGCCGGCCTTCAGTCCGCTGTCGAGCAGGTGGTGCGCGATCCGGTTCGCCGCCGTGTCCAGCTCGGCGTACGTCAGCCGGCGCTCGGCGCCGGTACCGGGGTGGTCCACGTACACGAGGGCCTCGCGGTCCGGGACCACGTCCACGACCGACTCGAACAGGTCGGCAAGGTTGTACTCCACCGTTCCTCCTGACGCGCATGGCTGGTCTGCTCGGCGGTCATTAGAGCGCCGCCGAAGGGAAGTGGGAAGGGCGCCGTACAAGAAATCTGACTGAGTGTCAGAAAACTATTGAACTGCACCCCCCGCTACTGCAACCTGTTCTAGGTCTTGAGACGGGAGGACGGCAATGGGTGGGACGGAACACCTGACCGTGGAACGGCGCGGTGCCACGCTGGTGCTGACCATGAACAGGCCCGAGGCGAAGAACGCGCTCTCGCTGCCGCTGCTGGTGGGCCTGTACGACGGCTGGCTGGAGGCGGACGCGGACGACGAGATCCGCTCGGTGGTGCTGACCGGCGCGGGAGGCGACTTCTGCGCCGGCATGGACCTCAAGGCGCTGGCCGGGAAGGGCATGGCGGGAGACCAGTACCGGGACCGCCTCAAGGCCGACCCCGACCTGCACTGGAAGGCGATGCTGCGCCACCACCGGCCGCGCAAGCCGGTGATCGCGGCGGTCGAGGGGTACTGCGTGGCCGGCGGGACGGAGATCCTGCAGGGCACCGACATCCGGGTGGCGGGGGAGGGGGCCACCTTCGGGCTGTTCGAGGTCAAGCGGGGGCTCTTCCCGATCGGCGGCTCCACGGTGCGGCTGCCGCGCCAGATCCCGCGCACGCACGCCCTGGAGATGCTGCTGACCGGACGGCCGTACTCCGCCGAGGAGGCGGCGGCGATCGGCCTGGTCGGGCGGGTGGTGCCGAAGGGGACGGCGCTGGAGGCCGCGCTGGAGATCGCCGAGCGGATCAACGCGTGCGGGCCGCTGGCGGTGGAGGCCGTCAAGGCATCCGTCTACGACGCCGCCGAGCTGACCGAGACGGAGGGGCTGGCCGCGGAGTTGCTGCGGGGGTGGCCGATCTTCGACACGGCGGACGCGAAGGAGGGGGCGAGGGCCTTCGCGGAGAAGCGGCCGCCGCAGTATCGGCGGGAGTAGCCCCTGGCGGAGCGCCGTGCCGTGCCGTGCCGGGCCGGGCGTGCCGTGTGAGGTGCGGCGCCGCTGCTGGGGCTCCGCCCCAGACCCCGCGCCTCAAACGCCGGCGGGGCTGGATTTGCCCGGCGGGGCTGGAGTTGCCCCCGGCGGCTGGAGTTGCTTGTGCGTCCGTGGTGGCGCACGCCCTTTATTCGTCCTGGACATCGGAGAGCCACCATGACAGCTGCCTCCCCACCGGAGGTGCTCCGCGCGCCCCTCGTCGTCGAGTTCCCCTTCACCCGGTCCCTCGGGCGCGTCCAGAGTGCCTTCCTCACCGGGCTGCGCGAGGGCGTCGTGCTCGGCGTGAAGACCTCCGGCGGCGCGGTGATGGTCCCGCCCGTCGAGTACGACCCCGTCACCGCCGAGGAGATCCGGGAGCTCGTCGAGGTCTCCGACACCGGCACCGTCACCACCTGGGCCTGGAACGGCCAACCCCGCCCGAACCAGCCCCTGGGCACCCCCTTCGCCTGGGTGCTGGTCAAGCTCGACGGCGCCGACACCGCCCTCCTGCACGCCCTCGACGCCCCCGGCCCCGACGCCGTGCGCACCGGGATGCGGGTCCGGATCCGGTGGGCCGCCGACCGTGCCGGGGCGATCACCGACATCGCCTGCTTCGAGCCGTACGAGGGACCGGAGGTCGGCGCGGCCGCCCCGCACGACGGAGCCTTCGACGACGCCGTCCACGGCATCGTCGCCCGCGCCCGCCTCGACTACACCTACAGCCCCGGCCGCGCCCAGACCGCGTACATCAACGCCCTCTCCGAGCAGAAGACCGTCGGCGAGCGCTGCCCGTCCTGCCACAAGGTGTACGTCCCGCCGCGCGGCGCCTGCCCCACCTGCGGAGTGGCCACCACCGACCAGGTGGAAGTCGGCCCGGCGGGCACCGTCACCACCTACTGCATCGTCAACATCAAGGCCAAGAACCTCGACATCGAGGTCCCCTACGTCTACGCCCACATCGCCCTCGACGGCGCCGGCCTCGCCCTCCACGGCCGGATCGGCGGAATCCCGTACGACCAGGTCCGCATGGGCCTGCGGGTCGAACCGGTCTGGACCGAAGGCGGCCGCTACCCCGACCACTACCGCCCCACCGGCGAGCCGGACGCGGACTACGACGCGTACAAGGAGCTCATCTGATGCCGAAGACGCCGCCGAGGTACGCCCGCGAGGTCGCCGTCGTCGCCTTCGCGCAGAGCGACCACCGCCGCGACACCGCCGAACTCAGCGAAGTCGAAATGGTCATGCCGGTCCTGCACCAGGTACTGGCCGCCACCGGGCTGAAGGCCGGCGAGATCGGCTTCACCTGCTCCGGCTCCAGCGACTACCTGGCCGGTCGTGCCTTCTCCTTCACCATGACCCTCGACGGGGTGGGCGCCTGGCCGCCCATCTCCGAGTCGCACGTCGAGATGGACGGCGCCTGGGCCCTCTACGAGGCCTGGGTCAAGATCCAGACCGGCGAGGCCGACACCGCGCTCGTCTACTCGTACGGGAAGTCCTCGCCCGGTTCGGTACGCGACGTACTGACGCGCCAGCTCGACCCGTACTACGTGGCTCCGCTCTGGCCCGACTCCGTGGCCCTCGCCGCCCTCCAGGCGCAGGCCCTGATCGACTCGGGCCAGACCGACGAGCCCGCCCTCGCCGCCATCGGCGCCCGCAGCCGGGCCGCCGCCGAGGCCAACCCGCACGCCCAGCTCGCCGGTGACGTCCCGCAGGGTGACTACCAGGTCGCGCCGCTGCGGACGGGGGACTGCCCGCCCATCGGCGACGGCGCCGCCGCCGTCATCCTCGCCGCGGGCGACACCGCGCGCAGGCTGTGCGAACGCCCCGCCTGGATCACCGGCATCGACCACCGCATCGAAGCCCACAGCCTGGGCCTGCGCGACCTCACCGACTCGCCGTCCACCCGCATCGCGGCCGAACGCGCGGGCGTTTTCGAAGCCCCCGTGGACACGGCCGAACTGCACGCGCCGTTCTCCTCCCAGGAGGTCGTGCTCCGCAAGGTGCTCGGCCTCGGGGACGCCGTCGCGGTCAACCCCTCCGGCGGGGCGCTCGCCGCCAACCCGATGATGGCCGCGGGCCTGATCCGGATCGGCGAGGCGGCCGCCCGCATCCACTGCGGCGAGTCCGACCGGGCCGTCGCCCACGCCACCTCCGGCCCCTGCCTCCAGCAGAACCTGGTCGCCGTCCTGGAAGGGGACGCTCGGTGAGCACTCCGGGTAAAGAGCCTGTCGCGATCGTCGGGATCGGGCAGACCAAGCACGTCGCCGCCCGCCACGACGTCTCCATCGCCGGCCTGGTCCGCGAGGCCGCGACCCGCGCCCTCGCGGACGCCGAACTGACCTGGGCGGACATCGACGCGGTCGTCATCGGCAAGGCCCCCGACTTCTTCGAGGGGGTGATGATGCCGGAGCTCTACCTGGCGGACGCGCTGGGCGCGGTCGGCAAGCCGATGCTGCGCGTGCACACCGCCGGCTCGGTCGGCGGATCCACGGCCCTCGTCGCCGCCAACCTGGTGGCCGCCCGCGTCCACCGGACCGTCCTCACCCTCGCCTTCGAGAAGCAGTCCGAGTCGAACGCGATGTGGGGGCTCTCGCTGCCCGTTCCCTTCCAGCAGCCGCTGCTGGCGGGCGCCGGCGGGTTCTTCGCCCCGCACGTGCGCGCGTACATGCGGCGCACCGGGGCGCCGGACACGGTGGGCTCGCTGGTCGCGTACAAGGACCGACGCAACGCGCTGAAGAACCCCTACGCGCACCTGCACGAGCACGACATCACCCTGGAGAAGGTCCAGGCGTCGCCGATGCTGTGGGACCCGATCCGGTACTCCGAGACCTGCCCCTCCTCGGACGGGGCCTGCGCGATGATCCTCACCGACCGGGCTGGTGCGGCCCGTTCGCCGAAGCCGTCCGCCTGGGTGCACGGCGGGGCGATGCGCAGCGAGCCGACCCTGTTCGCGGGCAAGGACTTCGTGTCGCCGCAGGCCGGCAAGGACTGCGCGGCCGACGTCTACCGCCAGGCCGGCGTCACCGATCCGCGCCGCGAGATCGACGCGGTGGAGATGTACGTGCCGTTCTCCTGGTACGAGCCGATGTGGCTGGAGAACCTCGGCTTCGCCGAGGAGGGCGAGGGGTGGAAGCTCACCGAAGCCGGGGTCACCGAACTCGACGGGGACCTTCCGGTCAACCCCTCGGGCGGCGTGCTGTCCACCAATCCGATCGGTGCCTCCGGCATGATCCGCTTCGCGGAGGCCGCCCTCCAGGTCCGCGGGCAGGCCGGCGAACACCAGGTCCCGGACGCCCGCCGCGCCCTGGGGCACGCGTACGGCGGCGGCGCGCAGTTCTTCGCGATGTGGCTGGTGGGGGCGGAGGAACCGACCCATTGAGAGGTCCCAGGGGTGCCGGACCGGTCAAGGGTGACTCACCGTGGCCTGTGCGGCACCCGCTGCGGTGGTTAACCTTGCCCCCGGACGACGTACCGGGAGGAGCACGCACGTGGCAGAGAGCATGACTTCACAGCCGCTCGCCGGCTGGGGCAAGCCGGACCTCGATCTCACCGAGGCGGACTGGCAGTCGAGCAGCCGGGGAGCGGGCGACGTGCAGATCGCCTTCGTCGACGGCTTCATCGCGATGCGCAACAGCGAGCGCCCCGAGAGCCCTTCACTGATCTTCGCGCCGGACGAGTGGCGCAGGTTCGTACTGAACGCGCGGGGCGGGGAGTTCGACCTCACCTAGTGCGGTGGCCGGAAAGGTTTGCCGGGGCGCGGTGTTCGGTGCGGTGCATCGCAAGGCGGAGGGCCGCGGCTCGTACCGGACGTACTCGCGCGGTCCGACAACGCGGCGAGGTGCCGTGCCGAGCGCCGTGACCCGGTGAACCTTTCCGGTCACGGCACCGGGCCCTGTCATGCCCGTCGCGACCCGCCGCCCGGCCGCTGGGCAGCGGGTCGCGGCCGCGTAAAACCGTTGCCCCGCGCGGGGCGGCCCGGCAGGATGGGGCCGTGACGATCAACCGCCGAAAGGGCGATGCCGCGTAGACGGCCGGGCGCGCTGCGCGCCGCACGAGGAAACTTCGAAGGCCGACGCCCGTCCGCCTGGGCGCGGGAACTCCCGCCCGTGGACCGCCTTTCACCCGCCGCGAGCGCGGAGGTCCACTGGGCGCTGCGTGGCCGGGCCCGCGAGGTCGCGAGCCTGCTGAGCATGTACCGGGCCTTCCTGCGCCGCCCCGGGAACAGGCTGCGGCTGGTCCCCTCCGAGTGCCCGTCCTGCCCCGGCTGCGCGCTCGACGACGTCGCCGTGGTCCGGGACGAGCTGGCCGATCTGTACCGCGCGCTGCCGCCCGAGTCCCGACGCGCGTTGGGCCGCGTACTGCACGCGCTGGACGAGGAGTTCCGCCGCCGCACGCTGCCGGCGTCCATCCCCTTCCTGATCGGGCTCGACTGGCGCGGCCGCCCCTACGCCTGGTGGCACCGCCGCGTCTACGAGGGCACGTGATCGGCAACGCCATAGGGTGGCGCCATGAGCGGTGAGAGCGATCTGCGCAAACTCCTGAGCGGTATGCGGCCCGAGCTGAACGAGGGCCTGTACGTGTTCTGCACGGTCCCCGGCACCACCGTCCCGGCCGGGACCGCCCCCGTGGCCACGATCCGGGAGCGCGAGGGGCTCACGCTCGTCCTGAGCCAGGAGGACGCCGACGCGGCCGGGCTCGCCTACGACTACACCGCGGGCTGGATCACCCTGCGCGTCCACTCCGCCCTCGATGCCGTCGGCCTCACCGCCGCCTTCGCCACCGAACTCGGCGCACACGGCCTGAGCTGCAACGTCATCGCCGGCTACCACCACGACCACCTCTTCGTGGCGGCCGACCGGGCAGCCGAGGCCGTCGCCGTTCTGGAAGGCCTCGCGCAGCGTTCCGGGCAGGGCTGACGCACCGCTGAAAAGAAGATCGGATTCTTTCCGACAGCGGGCTCCCTCCCGATCCGCGCGGGCGTACGCTGATCTCCCCGAACAGGCCTGGGGGGTACCAGCCATGACGGAACGCCGGACCCGCATACGGCGCACAATGGTCGAACGCGAGACCGAACTCGCCATCGTCGACGAGGCCCTCGACCAGCTCACCGGCACCGGACCGGACGCCGGCGGAACGCTGCTCGCCTTCTCCGGACCCGCCGGACTCGGCAAGACCACCCTCCTCGCCGAACTGCGCCGCCGCGCCCACGCCCGCTCCTGCACCGTCCTCGCCGCGCGAGGCGGCGAACAGGAGCAGAGCCAGCCGTTCCACGTGGCCCGCCAGCTCATCCAGCCGCAGCTCGCCGGCACCTCCGAGCAGGAACTGCGAGCCGCCCTGGGGAGTTGGTACGCCATCGTCGGCCCGGCCCTCGGCCTCTGCGCCCCCGAACAGGGCGCCCCGCCCGACCCCCAGGGCCTGCGCGACGGACTCGACTGGGTCCTCACCCACCTCGTCGTCCAGCGCGCCCCCGTCACCCTCGTCCTCGACGACGCCCACTGGGCCGACCCCGAGTCCCTCGGCTGGCTCGCCGCCTACGCCCCGCGCGCCGAACACCTGCCGCTGTTGCTCGTCGCCGCGTACCGCCCCGACGAACTGCCCGCGCACGCCGACGCCTTCCGTACGCTGCCCGGTCGCGCGGGGCAGCGCCCGCTCTCCCTCGCCCCGCTCACCGCGCCCGCCGTGGCCACCCTGGTCCGCGAGACGATCGGCGAGCACGCCGACGACGCCTTCTGCAAGGAGGCCTGGGCCGTCACCACCGGCAACCCCTTCGAGACCGTCGAACTCACCGCCAAGATCCAGGACAAGGGCCTGCCACCGGTCGAGGCCAGCGCACCGCTGCTGCGCGACCTCGCCGCCGCCCAGCGCGGCAGCGGCCTCGTCGCCCGCCTCGAACGCCTCGGCCCGTCCACCGTCCGCTTCGCCTGGGCCTGCGCGATCCTCGGCACCGCCATCCCGCAGGACCTCGCCGCCCGCGTCGCCGCCCTCGGCACCGAGGAGGCCGTGGACGCCACGGGTCGGCTGCGGGACGCCCGCATCCTGTCGGCCGCCACCGAAGCCTCCGCCACCGAAAACACCGACGCGGGGCTGGAGTTCGTCCACCCGCTCATCGCCACCGCCATATACCGCGCCATCCCCGACGCCCTGCGCGTCGCCCTGCACGGCAAGGCCGCCGCGGCCGTGGTCGACGCCGGACTCGGCGCCTCGGCCGCCGCCCGCCACCTCCTGGAGACCCACCCCGAGAACGACCCCTGGGTGGTGCGCACCCTGCGGGAGGCCGCGGGCGAGAACCTCCGGGCCGGCGCCCCCGAGGCGGCCCGCCGCCAGCTCGCCCGCGCCCTGCGCGAACCCCCGGACTTCGACGAACGAGCGGCCGTCCTGTACGAACTCGGCTGCGCCTCCCTGCTCACGGAGCCCGCCAACACCGTCAACCACCTGCGGGCCGCCCTCGCCGAGCCCATCGACGACCCGGCCCTGCGCCAGGGCATCGTCATCCGGCTCGCCCAGGTCCTCGCCCACAGCGACCGCCTCGCCGAGGCCTCCGAATCCCTCGCGCGGGAGATCGCGCACACCCCGGACGTCCGCGCCCGACTGCGCCTGCAGTCCAAGCAGTTCATGTGGGACGCTTTCAACGCCGCCGAGACCGACTCCCCGGCCCGCTCCCGGCGCCTCGCCCGGCTCGCCGACCGGCTGACCGGCCGGGACCTCACCGAGCGGTACGTCATCGGACTGCGCGCCTGGGACGCCTGCCTGCGCGGTGAACCGGTGGACGTGGTCCTGCACCACGCCGGACGGGTCCTGGAACAAGGCTTCAGCTGGGCGCATGAGGACCGCGGCTTCGAGGTCCCCGTACTGGTGGCCATGGCCCACATGTACGCCGACCGGCCGGGCCGCGCGGACGAGCTCTTCGAGGCGGGTACCGCCGAGTTCGAACGGCAGGGCTGGCGCGGGGCGCACCTCTCCTTCGGCTACAGCCTGCGCGCCTACATCCGCTTCCGGCGGGGGCGGCTCGCGGAGGCCGAGGAACTGGCCCGGGCCGGGCTGCAGCTCGCCGAGCGCGTGGGGCGCGGCACGCCCGTGCACTGGTACACCATCGCCATCCTCATCACCACGCTGCTCGCCCGGGGACGGACCGACGAGGCCTGGGAGCTGGCGCGGGAGCACGAGTTCGGCCGGCCCTTCCCGGCGGCGGTGGTCTTCCCGGACTCCCAGACGGTGTACGCGGAACTGCTGCTGGCCCGGGGCGACACGAAGGCGGCCGCCGCCGAACTGGAGGAGGTCGACCGGCGGTTGACCCCGCGCGGCATCCAGAACCCGGCGTGGTGCCCCTGGCGGCTCTACCTGGCCAGGGCCGTGGCCGCGGAGGACCCCGAGCGGGCGCGAGCCCTGGCCGCCGACGCCCTGCGGCGGGCCCGCGCCTTCGGTGCTCCCTCGGGCATCGGCCAGGCCCTGCGGGTGGCGGCCGAGGTCGCGGCCCCGCGGGACCGGGCGGGGCTGCTGCGGGAGGCCGTGGCCGTGCTCGCGGCCTCTCCGGCGGGCTACGAACTGGCCCGCGCGCTGGCCGCGCTCGGCACGGAGCTGCGGGACGAGGACCTGCTGACCCGGGCCGTGGTGACGGCGCGGGAATGCGGCGCGGACGCTCTGGCGGCGGAAACGGCCGACACCCTGTTGGGGGTGGGCGGTGGCTTCCCGTGCGGGTCGTCCCGGGAGGACGGGCTGACGGAGGAGGAGCTCCGCGCCGCGCGGCGCGCGGTGCGGGCCGAGACGGCGCCGGACGTGGACTTCGGCCCGGCCGGGGAATCCCCCGCGGTCGCGGCCATGCCTTCGGGCAGGGCCATGGCCTCGTCTCCGGGCAGCGGCGCGGTCCCGGACGGGGGCAGGGGCACGGCCTCGGCGCCGGGCGGGGAGCCGGGGGCTGCTCCCGGCAGGGCGTCGGCCCCGGCCCCGGCCCCAGCAACGGCCCCGGCCGCGGGCCTGACCGTGGACGGCGGCCCGGAGCCGGACTGGGCGCTTTCGGACGCCTGCCGCAAGCTCGGTACCGACCGGTCCGGACTGAAGGCCGCGCTGGAGGCGTTCGCCCGTAGCTCAAGGTGATCGGACCCACCGTTCGGCGGGCAGGGTGATCCCATGGACCACACAGAACGGATCACCCTGTTCCAGAGCGAGGCGTCGGCCTTCGAGAAGGCCGTCCGCCGCGCCGTCGATCCCGGCGAGCCGCTGCCCCCGGTTCCCTCCTGCCCCGGCTGGTCGGTCTCCGACCTCGTCGGGCACCTGGGGGGTGTGCACCGCTACCTCGCGTACGTGCTGCGGGAGCGGCTCGCGGCCCCACCGGACCCGGCCGGCCTCGCCCTCCCGGAGGTCCCGGCCGACCCGGAGGCGCTGACGGACTGGTTCGCGCAGGGGGCGCGGGAGCTGGTGGAGCTCTTCCGGGAGCTGGGACCGGACACCCCCGTGTGGAGCTGGTCGGCGGAGCACAGCTCGGGCTTCTGGCTGCGGATGCAGCTGATCGAGCTGGCGGTCCACCGCTGGGACGCGGAAGCCGCGACGGGCACCCCCGACCCCCTCGACCCGGCCGTGGCGGCGGACGCCGTGCCCCAGACGTTCGAGGTGATGGCCCCGGCCCGCCGCTCCTGGAAGCAGGCCCCGCCGGGAACGGGGGAGCGGTACCGCTTCCGGCGTACCGACGGCCCGGAATCCTGGACGGTCGTCTTCGCCGGTGACGAGGTACGGCTGGAGCCCGACCCCACCGCGCCGGTGGACGTCGAGGCCGCGGGGACGGCCTCGGACCTCGACCTCTTCCTCTGGGGCCGCCTCCCGGCCACGGCCCTGCGGGTCTCCGGAGACGCCACCCGGCTGCAGCAATGGTTCACGCTGGTCCCGCCGGTCTGACGGGCGGTACGCCACTCGGAGGCCGCCGGCCCGCCCGCCGCCCGCCCCCCGCCGGCCCCCCGGCGTCGCGCGGGCCGGGCGCCGGAGGGCGTCGGCCGGATCGAGGCCCCCGGGTCGGAAAGGGCGCGCGGACACGTACCATGGCGGCATGTCCTTCCTCCGCCGCCACCGCGCCGCCACACCCGCCGGCCCGGACTTCGATGTCCTGGCCATGGACCCGGGGGACTGGCCGGGCAATCTCGGGGCCGGGCTGCTGCCCGCGCCCGACGGAAGCTGCCAGGGCGTCTTCCTCCGCTACGACCTGTTCGGCGGACGCGGCCCCGCGATGATCATCGGCAACCTGCCCGAGGGATCCCCCGCCCGGGACCTCGCCGACGGCGAGGTGCCCTTCGAGGTGGCCCAGCTCCTCGACGCGCTGGAGAACGACGAGGACGTCGAGGTCAACGGCGTCGAGGACTGCCCCGTCATGCAGGGCGACAACCTCCTCATCGTCCGGAAGATCAAGCTGTCGGAGTCCCGCATCTCCTGCGTCCAGTTCGACCGCAGTGACAACGTGCTGGTCACCATCGCCAGCTGGGACCGCCCGATCACCGATGACCTCTACGCCCTCCTGAAGCCGCTCCCCGCCGAGCTGTTCCAGCAGGGCTAGCAGCAGCAGTAACCGCTAGACCACGACGTCACGCGTCCGCGATGTCGTTCGCCGCCACGTAGCCGAACGTCATCGCGGGACCGATCGTCGATCCGGCCCCCGCGTAGCTGTGGCCCATCACCGCCGCGCTCGCGTTGCCCGCCGCGTACAGCCCCCGGATCACCGAGCCGTCCGCCCGCAGCGCCCGGGCCCGGGCGTCCGTCACGATGCCGCCCTTCGTACCGAGATCCCCCGGCACGATCTTGAACGCGTAGAACGGCGGGGCCCAGATCGGCGCCAGGCACGAGTTCGGCGTCACCCCCGGGTCCGTGTAGTAGTGGTCGTACGCCGTGTCGCCCCGGTGGAAGTCCGAGTCGGTCCCGTTCCACGCCTGCGCGTTGAACCGGTTGAGCGTCGCCCGCAGTGCCGCCGCCGGGACCCCGATCTGGCCGGCGAGGGCGTCCCAGCTCCACGCCTTCTTCGCCGCGCCCGCCTCGTACCAGGAGTTCGGGAAGACGATCGTCGGCAGGATGTCCTTGAACAGATACTTGTTGCGGTAATTCTGATCCACGATCAGCCACGCCGGGATGTGCGAGCCGACCGCGCCCCGGTCCTTCTCGTACATCACGTGGACCACGTCGCTGTACGGCGCCGCCTCGTTGACGAACCGCGCGCCGTTCGCGTTCACGATCAACCCGCCCGGCAGGGTCCGCTCGGCGAGGCAGAAGTACGGTTCCCCGGGCAGCGGGATCGACGGCCCCCACCACGCGTCCTCCATCAGGGCCAGCGCCGCCCCCGCCCGCTGCCCCGCCCGGATGCCGTCGCCGGTGTTCTCCTTCGCACCCACCGACCACTGCGTGCCGATCGGCTGCTGCTGGTACTGCGCCCGCATCTGTGCGTTGTGCTCGAAGCCGCCCGAGCCGATGATCACCCCGCGCCGGGCCCGTACGGTGCCGCGGACGCCCGCCTGCTCGACCACCACTCCGGTGACCGTGCCGCCTTCCTGGACCAGGTCCACCAGCGGACTGTTCAGCCACACCGGCACCCCGGCCCGCATCAGTCCGGCCCGTAGCCCGGCCGCCAGGGCCTGCCCCATGGTCAGCGGCTTCTCCCCGCGCAGCGCCGCCTCCGTGCCGCGCGCCAGGCACTCCGTCGACACGGCGAGCCCCTTCGCGTTCACCGCAGCGAGGTTCAGCCACTTGTAGTCCTGGCTGAACACCACCATCCCGGCCGGCACCGGCATGTACGCCGGGTTCAGGTGGGCCAGTTCGGCGCCCAGGAGACGGCCGTCGATGTAGTCCGGCTCGATGGAGCGGCCGTTCGGGAGGCCGCCCGGCAGGTTGGGGTAGTAGTCGCTGTACCCCTCCATGAAGCGGAACCTGAGCGGGCTGTTGGCCACCACGAAGTCCAGCATCCGCGGCCCGTTGGTGAGGAACGCCGCCTGGCGGTCGGCCGGCACCTCGCTCCCGACGACGGCCGCGAGGTACGTCGCCGCCTTCTGCGGGGTGTCCGGCACCCCCGCGCCGAGGATCACCGAGTTGTTCGGCAGCCAGATGCCGGCCCCGGAGCGAGCGGCCGAACCGCCGAAGGTGGGGGCCTTCTCGACGACCAGCACGCTCAGCCCCCGGTTGGCGGCGGTGAGCGCGGCGGTCATCCCGGCGGCCCCGGAACCGACCACGACGACGTCGTACTCGCCGAGCGCGGGACCGTCCGCGGCGCGCGCCGCGGCGGACGGCAACACGGTGGCGGCGAGCACCCCGGCTCCCGTCCCGGCGATGACCGTTCGTCTGGAGGGGAGGGTTTCGGGGGATGTGCGTGAAGCGCTTGCGGACATGGGCAGGCTCCAGCGGTGTGGGGAGGGCGAGGGTGGCTCCAGCATGTCTGATGCTGAGTCAGAAAAGGTGTTCGGGGGATCATGTGATGTCAAGGCATCCGGCGCCGCCGCCTCCAGTGCGCCACCATCACCACGCCCATCAGCCCCGCGACGTACTCGGCGTACCCGGCCCGGAACGGGCGAAGTCCCGTGGCGGTGGGAGCCACGGGACTTCGCGTCATGGGGGCGACGGGGCCTACCGGGTGCCGACGGCAGCGCGCACCGCTCTACGGGCCATCCCGGCGTCGTCGTGCAGCCGGCGCAGCAGCAGCCGCTGTTCCTCTCCCGAGGACAGGGCGCCCGCCGGGAGCGGCTGGGTCGGGGCGGTCGCCAGCATCGAGCGCTGCACCGCCGTCTCGGACATCCGGATCTCCCTGGTCAGCACCAGCATCAGATTGACCAGGAAGGCGTCCCGCGCGGCCGGTCCGGCCGCCTGGGCGAGCCGGCTGATCTGTGCCCGGGCGGCCGGGGCATCGCCCAGCACCGTCCACAGCGTGGCCAGGTCGTAGCCGGGCAGGTACCAGCCCGCGTGCTCCCAGTCGAGCAGCACCGGCCCCGCCGGGGACAGGAGCAGGTTCGACAGCAGCGCGTCGCCGTGGTTGAACTGCAGCGCCGTGCCCGACAGTTTCACGCCGTGCAGCAGCTTCTGCAGGTCACCCAGGTCCCGGTCGGTCAGCAGCCCCAGTTCGTAGTCGCGGGCGATCCGCCGCGCGTAGTTCAACGGGGTCCCGAACTGCTCGGCCGGCGGACGCCACTGGTTGACCCGGCACACCGCCCCCAGGGCCGCCCGCAGGTCCACCCGCGGCGGCGGCTCCACCGGGTGCCGCTGGAGCGCCGCGACCCGGCCCGCCATCCGCTCCACCACCAACGTGCAGTTCTCCGGGTCGGCGGCGATCAACCGCGGCACGCGGACCGGAGGGCGGTGCCGGACGAACGTCCGGTACGCCGCTATTTCGTGCCGGTAGCGCTCGCGCCACTCCGGCGAGTGGTCCAGTAAAACCTTCGCGACGGCGGTCATCCGACCGGTGGTCCCCACCAGGAGTACCGAACGGCCGCTGCGCCGCAGCACCTGCACCGGCGCGAACTCCGGACAGATCCGCTGCACCGAGGCGAGCGCGGTGCGCAGTTGCGCCCCTTGCGGGCCCGAGAGGTCGATTCTTCCGCTGATGGGCTGCGATCCGGCACTCGGCATCCGTCGCGCCCGGGCGCCGCCCTGCGTCGCGGACGCGGGCCGGCCGGGGTCGAGGTAGGGGCTGCCACCCGCCGCCGGGAGCGTGCGGTAGGGCCGGACAGGTGCGGACACGGAGGACGTTGCTGCGTACATGGCTTACGGATCCCTTCGTGCGCCGACTGGGTTCGTACGCCGCCCCGCCGGATCCCGTACTTCACCCTGGGGAGTTCCGCCGGTGACCGGGTCGGGGAGGCGCATTCCTACCTGACACCCGGCCGCCCGTGGCGAACCATCGGGCGTGCCCTGGCGAAGCCTGGCGAATATGCCGTGGGGGCGTGGCGGGGGGTTACTGTCAACTCAGCCGAGAACCTGGGGGCTTGACGTGAGCAAGGGTCCAAACACCCGCTTGAACGACCTGTTCGGCCTGGCCGGCTGGTCGAAGGGCGAACTGGCGAGGATGGTCAACAAGCAGGCGGCGGCCATGGGCCACCCCCAGCTGGCCACCGACACCTCGCGGGTGCGGCGCTGGATCGACATGGGGGAGACCCCGCGCGAACCGGTGCCCACGGTACTGGCAGCACTGTTCACCGAGCGGCTCGGTCGTGTCGTGACCAACGAGGACCTCGGGTTCGTACGGCAGCGGCGCACCACGAGAAGGCAGCCGGACGGGGATCGGCAGAACCCCGACGGAATGCCCTGGGCGCCCGAACGCACAGCCGCGGTCCTCACCGAATTCACGGGAATGGACCTCATGCTCAACCGTCGCGGTCTGATGGGCGCGGGCGCCGCGCTCACCGCCGGCTCCGCCCTCAGCAACGCCATGCACGACTGGCTCCACACCGACCCCGCCCTCGCGAAGGAGGCGCAGCACTTCGGGGACGCCTTCCAGGCCGACCCGGCGGGCTACGACCGCTACGAGGCCGCCCCGATCGGCTCGCAGGAGATCGAGGCACTGGAACGTTCCGTCGAGGTGTTCCGCGCCTGGGACGCCTCCAGGGGAGGCGGCCTCCAGCGCAAAGCCGTCGTGGGACAACTCAACGAGGTCGGCGGGATGTTGGCCTACCACCACCCGGACCACCTCCAGCGCAGGCTCTGGGGGGTGGCCGCCAACCTGGCGGTGCTCGCGGGTTGGATGTCCCACGACGTGGGCCTCGAACCCACGGCGCAGAAGTACTTCGTCATCGCCGCGCACGCGGCCCGCGAGGGCGGCGACCGGCCGCGCGCGGGAGAGGCGCTGTCCCGCGCCGCCCGCCAGATGGTCCACCTCGGCAGGCCGAACGAGGCCCTGGACCTGATGAAGCTCGCCCAGTCCGGCTCCGGGGAGCGGACCCTGCCGCGCACCCGGGCCATGCTGCACACCATCGAGGCCTGGGCGCAGGCCGCCATGGGCAAGGGTCAGGCCATGCGCCGCACCCTGGGCGAGGCGGAGGAGCTGTTCGTCTCCGACAAGGGCGACGTGCCGCCGCCGAGTTGGATGCAGCACTTCGACGAGGCGGACCTGCACGGGATGCAGGCCCTCGCGTACCGGACCCTCGCCGACCACGACGCCACGGCGGCGCCCATCGCGGCGCGCCACGCCAGGGAGGCCCTGCGGCTGCGCGGGGACGGCTACCAACGCTCGCAGATCTTCGACTACATCTCGATGGCGTCGGCCTGTTTCATCGCCGACGATCCGGAACAGGCCGACCGGTACGCCCGCCTGGCGCTGGTCTCGATGAACGAGACCTCCTCGCACCGGACATGGGACCGGCTGCGCGAGATGTACCGGCTCACCGGCCAGTACTCGGGGTACGCGCGCATCGAGGACCTCCGCGAGGAGATCGAGCTGGCCCTCCCCGACAGCCCGGCGCCGCGGGCCCGGGGTGCGGCGATCTGACCACGGGAAAAGGCCGCGCCGTGTGGCGCGGCCCCCCTGCACGTCCGTCGAAGACACCCGAGGCACGTCCGTCGAAGCACCCGAGAAGGAACGCGGCGCGGAGTCAGCCGCCGACCCGGGCGACCAGCACGCACGCGTCGTCCTCGCGCTCGCTCTCGCCGAACTCCTCGATCACCATCCGCACGCAGTCCTGCGCCGACCGCGCCGCCGAGAACCGCGGCGCGAGGGCCAGCAGCCGCTCGGTCCCGTCCGCGCGGCTGAACTCGATGCTGCGCGGGGTCAGTCCGTCCGTGTGCAGGACGAGTACGTCGCCCACTTCGAGCCGCTCCTCGGCCTGCCCGTACACGGCTCCGGAGGTCGCGCCCAGCAGCACGCCCTCCGGCGGCAGCAGGGACCGGCCCGACCCGCGGCGGAAGATCAGGGGGGCCGGGTGGCCGGCCTGCGCCCAGGACAGGACGCGGCGCGTGGCGTCGTAGCGACAGCACACGGCCGAGCCGAGCGCGGGCTGGACGGAGGTCTCCAGGAGCTGGTTGAGCCAGCCCATCAGGGGGCCCGGCTCGATCCCGGCCATGGCCATGCCGCGCAGGGCGCCCAGCATCATCGCCATCCCCGAGGTGGCGGTCACGCCGTGGCCGGTCAGGTCGCCGACGGTCAGCATCGAGCTGCCGTCCGGGAGTTCGAGCGCGTCGTACCAGTCGCCGCCGATCAGCGCGCTGGTCGAGGAGGGCAGATAGTGGGCGGCCACGTCCAGCGTGCCCGCGTTGCCGTGCGGGAACCGCAGGGAGCCGCGCCACGGGGGGAGCACGGCTTCCTGCAGCTCGACCGCCAGCCGGTGCTCGGTCTGCGCGATCTCCCGCTGGCGCTGGAGCGAGTCCCGGGACTCGCGCACCGCCCGCTGGCTCCGCCGCAGTTCACTCACATCCCGCAGTACGGCCCACATGGAGGCCGTGCAGCCGTCGGAGTCGAGTACCGGCTCGCCCCTCATGTGCAACGTCCGGACCCTGCCGTCGGCCCGGACGATGCGGAATTCGCCGTCGATGGCCTTGCCGTCGACCAGGCAGGCGGTCACCCACGCGGTGAGCAGCGGCTGGTCCTCGGAGAACAGGGTGGAGCCCAGTTCGTCGAGGGGCAGCGGGCCCGCCTCGGGGGAGCGGCCGAAGATCTGGAACAGCTCGTCGGACCAGCTGACCTCGTCGGTCAGCAGGTTCCACTCGGCGCTGCCGACCCGGGTCTGGGCCTCCGGGCCGGCCTCGGGGGCAGTCTGCGGGAGCTCGATGGTCTCGGGCGCCGGCGGCAGGCCCTCCTTGAGCTGGCCGAGGTGCTCGCCGAGGTCGTCGAGGTGGTGCACGGCGAGGTCGCACAGGGCACGCTGCCAACGGCCCTGGGCGTCGTCGTCGTCGACGACCGTGTCGCGGCGCACCGCGTCCACTTCTCCCCGCAGCCGCCGGGTCTGTGAGATCAGTGCGTCCACCGACCCCGGCTCGGGCGGCTGCGCGGGACGGTCCGCGAACAGGTGGGACGGCATGAGAACTCCGATACAGGCGCGGCACGGCCAAGTCTGAAGGAAGGACCGGTAACGACTGTTGCACAGGCAGCGACTACGTGTAAGGCGTTTGGCAACATCCGCAACGGTCTTGCTTCTGGCATATGCCGCAGGCCTCTCGGCCGTCCCACCGAAGGCCGTTCGCGTGCGAACGAATCCGGTCAGGTGCGCGCCACTACACGCTCAGCGGCACCGGGTGGATCTCGTTGGCGGGGTGTCCCGTGCGCGTGTGGATCCGCTGGACCGCGTCGGCGGACGGGCCCTCGGAGAGGCAGTAGACCGTGCCCGTCGAGGGGTCGGCCCATGCCCGCTCGAAGTGGACTCCCTCTTCCTTCTCGATCGCCAGATCCGCCTTGTGGGCGGCGGTCAGCTGCTCCTGGGTGATGCCCTTCATGTCCGTGTGGACATCCATGAACTTGGCCATCGCGGAGCACCTCCTTATCGTCTCTTCCATCGTCCGCCCGCGGCCGAAAAACGGCCTTCCGGCCACGCCTGCTCGCTCGTACGGCCGACCTGTACGAGCGTCCTCGCCGCAAGGCGCCGCGCACCGCGTAACCCGAACGGAGGACCCCTTGACCGGGCTTCCCACCGCACCCCCGGCTCGCTACTCTACGTGCCGGTAATAAGGGGCGGGTCCGCTCGGGCGGACCCGCGGAGCGTGGGGACCAACGAAATGACCGGGCAGAGCCGTCGCTCCTTCCTCACCTACCTCGTCGCCGCGCCGACGCTGGCCCTCGTCACCCGCGCCGGCCTCGACGCGGTCGCCCCGCAGCCCGCCCACGCCGTGGTGCCGAGCCTGCCCGCCATCGCCGACGTCATCGACCTGGGCGACCTGTTCATCCTGGCCGGCGCGCCCACCTCCGCCCTGCTGGCGCTCGCCGTGGAGGCGGACGGGACCATCCGCTTCCGGTTGCCGCGCGAGGAGGTCGGCCAGGGGCTGACCACCGCCGTTGCGATGCTGGTCGCGGAAGAGCTCGACGCGCCGCTGGCCGATGTACGGGTCGAACTGGACGACGCCCGGCCCGAGCTCGTCTTCAACCAGCTCACCGGCTCCTCCAACTCGATCCGCTCCCTCTACGGTCCGGTCCGCCAGTGCGCCGCCACCGCCCGGGCCCGGCTCGTCGCGGCCGCCGCCGTCCGCTGGAGCCTGTCCGCCTCCACCCTGACCACCGCGAACGGCGCCGTCCGCGCCCCCGACGGCCGCACCGCCGACTACGGCAGCCTCGCCGCGGCCGCCGCCGACCCCGCGCTCGTCGTCCTCGGCGCCACGCCCAAGAAGACGGCGAAGCACATCCTCGTGGGCAAGCCCACCGGCCGCGTCGACGCCCGGGCCATGGTCACCGGCGCCCAGAAGTACACCCTCGACCTCGACGTGCCCGGCGCCAAGCCGTGCGTGGTGCGCCGCCCGCCCACCCTCGGCGGCACCGTCCGCTCCGTCACCAACCTCGCGGCCGTCCAGGCCATGCCGGGCGTCCTGCACGTGGTGACCGTCCCCACCGGGGTCGCCGTCGTCGCCGAGACCTTCGGGCAGGCCCTGACCGCGAAGGCCGCCCTTCAGGTCACCTGGGGCCCCGGCCCGGCCGACCGGCTCTCCGACGCGGAGGTCCGTACGAAGCTGCGCGCGGCCACCCCGCCGCTGCTGGTGCCGCCGCTGCTGACCCCGTACGTGGACGCCGAGTTCGACTTCGCGTTCGTCAGCCACGCCCCGATGGAGACCAACTCCGCGATCGCCGACGTACGGGAGGACCGCGCCGAGATCTGGTCCGGACTCAAGTCCCCGATCGTGGCCCGCGAGACCATCGCCGCCGAACTCGGACTGCCGCTGAGCAAGGTGCAGGTGCACGTGGTCCAGGCCGGCGGCTCCTTCGGCCGGCGGCTCTTCTTCGACGCGGCCCTGGAGGCCGCCCGCGTCTCCAAGGCCTGCCGCCGCCCCGTCAAGCTGATGTGGACCCGCGTCGACGACACGCGGCACGGCCGGATGCGCCCCGCCACCCACCACAAGATCCGCGCCACCCACCTGCTCGGCGAAGTGCTCAGCTTCGAGCACCGCGTCGCCGCCGCCGAGACCGACTTCCGGCACGGGCTCGGCGAGATCATCACCGCGACCGCGGCGCACCTGCCGCTCGGCATCGGCAACGCCACCCTCGCCCAGACCCTGTTCCTGACCACGGTGAAGTCCCCCTACAACTTCGGCCTCACCACGCAGGCCCTCACCGAGGTGCCGACCGGCGTCCCCACCGGCTCCTGGCGCTCGGTGTACTCCGCCAACACGCGCGGCGCCGAGGAGATCGTCGTCGACGAACTCGCCGCGAAGACGGGCCGCGACCCCTACCAGTTCCGCCGCCTCTTCCTGAAGACCGCCGCCCAGCGCGCCGTACTCGACAAGGTGGCGGCCGAGGGGGAGTGGGGCCAGCCGATGGGGGCGGGCCGCGCGCAGGGCATCGCCTTCCACGAGGAGTACAAGTCCCGCACCGCCTGCCTCGTCGAGATCGACACCCGCGACCCGGAGCACGTCCGCGTCACCAAGGCGGTCATCGCCGTGGACGTGGGCCTGCCCGTCAACCCGCGCGGATTGGAGGCCCAGATGATCGGCGGCCTCACCGACGCCATCTCCACCACGCTGCGCGCCGGGCTCCACCTGGACAAGGGGCTGCCGCTGGAAGGCAGTTACAGCCAGTTCCACTGGGCCAAGCAGCGCGACACCCCGCTCGACGTACGGGTCTTCGTACTCCCGGCCACCGGCGAGGAACCGGGCGGCGCGGGCGAGCTCGGTGTGCCCGCCGCCGTCGGCGCCATCGCCAACGCCTGGGCCCGGGCCACCGGTTCCAAGCCGCGCAGCTTCCCCCTCGACTTCGACGTCGACTTCACCCCCTACCCGCGCTAACCGCTGGAGTACGCCGTGCCCTCGCACACCTTCACCGTCAACGGGCGGAGCGTCACCGTGGACGCCCCCGACGATCTGCCCCTGCTGTGGGTGCTCCGCGACATGCTGGGCGTCAACGGTCCCAAGTACGGCTGCGGAGTGGACGTCTGCAAGGCCTGCACCAGCCATCTCGACGGCGCCGACATCCGCCCCTGCGTGGTGCCCGTCTCCGCGTGCGCGGGCAAGTCGGTGACCACCATCGAGGGGCTGGCCAACGGGGACGAGCTGCACCCGGTGCAGGAGGCCTGGCTCGAACAGGACGTCGCCCAGTGCGGTTTCTGTCAGCCCGGTCAGATCATGGCCGCCGTCGCCCTGCTCAAGCGGACCGGTGAACCCACCGACGCGGACATCGACGCCATCGCCAACATCTGCCGCTGCGGCACCTACGTCCGCATCCGGGATGCCATCCGCAGCGCGGCCGCCAAGATGTGACCCGCCGTGGGACGAGCGAGGAAGGACCCCGACGTTCCCCCGTTGCGACGGTGCGCATCGCGCCGGGGTCCGACCGCTCATGACCAACCTAGGCGGGTCGCCGGCCGTGCACAGGGTTCGCACCGCCCAGTGACCGGGCGAGACGGGTATCACAGCGCACAGTGTGCGCCGGGTGGTTGAATGCGCCGGTGTCCAGGTCAGACGACATCCTCAAGCTCCACCGGCTCGCCCACACCGGGGGATCGGCCGTACTGCTCACCTGGCTCGCCAACCGGCTCGGCGGCTGGACCGGAGTGGTGGACGCCGACCGGCCCCCTGACTCCGCGGGCGACCCGGGGCCTGAGTCCGCCGTGCGGGGCGCCGCCGAGATGAGCGCCCGGGGCCTGCGCTCGGCCGTCCTGGAGAGCGAGAGCTCCGCGACGCTGCTGTTCGCGCTCGACGAGCGCCGCGCGCTGGCCGCCGTACTGGAGCGGCCGCAGCACCCGGAAGCCGCCACCCTGCTCGCCGACGCGGCCGTACCGCTGGCCCTCGTACTGCGCGCCGAGGAGGCCGCGCGGCGCGAGGAGCGGACCGGGCGCGCCGAGGCGCGGGCCCGCGAGGCGGTGCTGCACCTGCTGATGAACGGCCGGCTGTCCACCGCCCGCCAGATCGCCGAGGCGCTCGGCCCCTCGCTGCCCGACCCGATGCGGATGTACGTCGTGGAGTGCCGGACCGGGCAGCGCGGCGAAGTGGCCAGGCTGTGCGCGGAGCTGACGGGCGGCCGGGCCTGGACCGTGCGCTGCCCCGTGTACGTACGCCACCTCATCGTGCTCGTCCCGGCCGACCTGGCGGCGGCTTCCGTCGACGACGACCCCCTGGCCGGAGCGCTCGTGGGGGTGGCCCGGGACGCCGTGGTCGGGGTCAGCGCGCGGGTGGGCCTGCGGGAGGCGCCGGGCGCGTACACCCAGGCCTTCCACGCACTCGCCGTGGCCCGGGGACGCGGGGAGCGGCACGCCCGGTTCGGGCCGGGCCCCGAGCTCGCGCTCGCCGCCCACGAGGCGGGCGCGGACTGGGCCGGGGCCCTGCTCGCGCCGCTGCACACGTACGAGCCCAGGCGCCCCCAGGACCCCGGAGCGCAGGAGCTGCGCGCGACGGCCCATGCCTGGCTCAACTTCACTTCGCACGCCACCCGCCTGCTGAAGATCCACCGCAACACCCTGGCCGGCCGGCTCCGGCTGATGGAGGGGCTGCTCGGGTTGGACCTCGCGCGCCTCGCGGACCAGTCCGCTCTGTCGCTCGCGCTGCGGCTGACCCCGGGCGGGAGCGCCCCGAACGGCTCGGGGGAATCCGGCGCGGGCAGCCTCGACGAGGTGCTGAGCGATCCCGGCCTGACCGACTGGGCCCGCGCCCACCTGCGCCCGCTGTCCGCCCCCGACGCCCCGCCCGGGGCCCGCGCCACGGTCCGGGTCTGGCTGGAGCACGACGCCCAACTCGCCCCGACGGCCGGGGCGCTGGGCATCTCCGTCCCGGGCGCCCGCAAACGGCTGACCCGCGTCGAGGCGCTGCTGGAGCGCTCGCTGCTGCAGTCCCCGAGTGCGCGCCACGACCTGTGGCTGGCTCACCGGGCGGAGGAGCTCGCCGGGTGACACAGTCACCAAAAGGGACGAATCGTGTGAAACATGCACGATCATGCCTGAATGAGGCGTATCAATGCGAAGCGCGTGCTGGTCGGTGAACCCCTCGACACCGCACGCCTGGGCGAGACCCTGTTGCCCAAACGGCTCGCCCTGCCGATCTTCTGCAGTGACCCGCTCTCCTCGGTGGCCTACGCCACCGAGGAGATCCTGCTGATCCTCGCCCTCGGCGGTGTCGCCCTGCTCCACCTCGCCTGGTACGCGGCCGCCGCCATCGTCTTCCTGCTGGTGGTGGTCATCGCCTCCTACCGGCAGACCTGCCACGCCTATCCCAGCGGCGGCGGGGCGTACGTAGTCAGCAAGGAGAACCTCGGCCCGACCGCCGCGCTGACCGCCGCCAGCGCCCTGCTCGTCGACTACGTGATGACCGTCGCCGTCTCCGTCGTCTCCGGCGTCTCGGCCATCACCTCCGCCGTCCCCTCGCTGAGCGACCACGAAGTGGGCCTGTCGGTCGCGTTCGTGGTGCTGCTGACGGTGATGAACCTGCGCGGCGTCCGCGAGTCCGGCCGGATCTTCGCCATCCCCACCTACGGGTTCGTCCTCGTCATCTACCTCATGTTCGCCTTCGCCGCCGTGCGGTTGGCGACCGGCGAGACCATCCGTGCCGAGTCCGCCGACCTGCCGATCACCGAAACGGGCACCTACACCGGCATCGCCCTCGTGCTCCTCGCGATGCGGGCCTTCGCCTCCGGCTGCACCGCGCTCACCGGCGTCGAGGCGATCAGCAACGGCGTCCCCGCCTTCCAGAAGCCCAAGGCCAAGAACGCGGCGACCACGCTGGCCGCGATGGGCTTCCTCTCCGTGACGATGTTCGTGGGCATCACCGCCCTCGCCATGGCCTACAAGGTGCACGTCGCGGAGGACCCCACCGAACTGGGCCTGGCCCCCGGCACCCCGATGTCCACCGCCCTCGCCCAGATCGGCCGAGCCACCTTCGGCGACTGGCACTTCCTCTTCTACCTGCTGCAGGCCGTCACCGCCGGCGTGCTGATCCTCGCCGCGAACACCGCCTTCAACGGCTTCCCGATGCTCGCCTCGATCCTCGCCAAGGACCGGTATGCGCCCCGCCAGCTCTTCAACCGCGGCGACCGGCTCGTCTACTCCAACGGAGTCGTGCTCCTCGCGCTCGTCGCGATCGGCCTCATCGTCGCCTTCGACGCCAACCTGACCCGCCTCATCCAGCTCTACATCCTCGGCGTCTTCGTCTCCTTCACCCTCTCCCAGGCCGGCATGGTCGTGCACTGGCGCAGGGAACTCGCCTCGCAGGCGACCCCGCGCGAGCAGCGCGTGCACATCCACCGCCGGCTCGCCATCAACGCCGTCGGCGCCGTCCTCACCGCCCTGGTCCTGGTCATCGTCCTCATCACCAAGTTCACCCACGGCGCCTGGCTGGTCGTCATCGCCATGCCGCTGCTCTTCCTCGGCATGAAGGGCGTGCGCCGCCACTACGACCAGGTCGCGCGACAGGTCGCCATCGCCCCCGACGCGAAGCCGCGCAAGCCCGCCCGCCACCACGTCCTGGTCCTGGTCGCCAACGTGCACGCCCCCACGATGAAGGCCCTCGGCTACGCCCAGGGCCTGCGCCCCGACACCCTGACCGCCGTCACCGTCGCGGCCGACGAGGAGGACGCGGACCGGCTGCGCGAGGCATGGACCGAACACGACCCGGGGATTCCCCTGAAGATCCTGCACTCCCCGTACCGCGAGGTGGTCGGCCCGATCCTGGCCCACGTAGAGGAACTGGCGGGGGACTCCGCCACGGACGTGCTGTCGGTGGTCATCCCCGAGTACGTCGTGGGGAACTGGTGGGAGCAGCCCCTGCACAACCAGAACGCACTGCGGCTCAAGGCGCGGCTGCTGTTCACCCCGGGGGTCGCGGTGATCGACGTGCCGTACCTGCTGGAGTCGGCGGGCAAGGAGGAGTAGCGGGATCCGCCGCGGCGAGCTGGTACACGGCCGCGTGCGCCAGCGCCAGCTCCACCACGTGTCGGGGGTCGGCGAGGGACCGGCCGGTGAGCTGCTCCAGGCGGCGCAACCGGTTGGAGACGGTGTTGCGGTGGCAGTACAACCGCTGCGCGGCGTACGTGGTCGAGCCCTGGCAGGTCAGCCAGGTGCCCAGGGTGGTCAGCAGGGTCCGGCGGTCCTCGGCGGGCAGCGCCAGCACCGGGCCCAGCACCACCTGCCGCAGCCGGGCCGCGAGTTCGCCCTGGGCGGCGACCAGCGCCGCCGGCAGCCCCTCGTCCAGCAGCGCCGTGCGCGGGCCGCCGGACCCGGGGGCGGTGCGCAGGGCGAGGGCGGCCAGCCGCCGCGCCCCGGCCAGTTCGGCCGGTGCCCCGACCACCGGGCTGACCCCGGCGCGGGCCCCGAGCGGCGCGAGCAGCTCCCGTACGGACTCCAGCGGATGGTGGCCCAGCTCCACCAGGCCGCACTCCCCGTCGGCGCGGATCCGCCACAGTACCCGGGGTGCGGAGCCGGGCGTCCCGGCTCTCTCGCTCGTGCTCCCGGCGGCGCCCGTACCGGCCACGACCACCACCGCGAAGCGGCCCCGCTCCGGCAGCCCCAGCTGCGCGGCGGCCTCCGAGGCCGCCGGTCCGTCGGTGGCGGCGGCGCCGTCCAGCAGGATGTCCAGCAGGGCCGCACGGCGCTCCCGGTCGAGGTCGGTGCGCGCGGCCTCCGTACGCCTGTACGAGTCCGTCACGGCGTCCGTCATCTGGTCCAGCACGTCCCACAGCAGGGTGGCGGAGGGCAGCAGCCGGGGCAGCGCCGCCCGGTCGTGGGCGGCCACGGTTTCGGTGAGCGTCTGCCAGAGCAGCCGCCCGCCGCGGCGGTAGGTGTGCAGCAACGAGGCGAGCGGCAGCCCCTGTTCCGCGCGCAGCGTGCCGGTGGCCCGGGCGTCGGCGAGATCGACGGGCAGGCCGCGGGAGCCGCGGACCAGGCCCTCGACGGCCTGTCGGAGGTTGTGGTGGATCCGCTCGCGCAGCTCGGCCCGGCCGAGCAGGGCGGCGTACGCGGGGTCCTCGGCCAGCGTCAGATCGGCCAGCCGGTGCGCCGCGACGGCGATCCGGCGGGACAGGTCCTCGCGTACGTCCTCGATGATCCGCTCCATGACGGGCAGGGTGGCACGGGGGACAGGGCGCTGGGGAGGGCCCGGACCGGACCGGCGGGGAGAGCCCGGACCGGACCGGCCGGGGAGGGCCCGGAGCGGCGCCATCCGCTACCGTGAGCGAAGCACTGCACATGTAGTGCTCACCATGATGTGCCGCAGCCACTCCGAGGACCGTCCATGCGCCAGAACCCGCAGCGCCGCGCGGCCCTGCTCGACGCCGCCATCGAAGTCCTGGCGCGCGAGGGCTCACGCGGGCTGACGCTGCGCGCGGTGGACGCGGAGGCGGGAGTGCCGACGGGCACCGCCTCCAACTACTTCGCCAACCGGGCCCAGCTGCTCGTGCAGATCCTCCACCGCACCCGCGAGCGGCTCGTGCCGGACCCGGCGGACCTGTCCGGCCCACTGGACACCAAGGTCCTGCTCGGCCGCCTCCTGGACCGGATGCGGCGCGAACGCAGCGTGCACATCGCGATGCTGGAACTGCGCCTGGAGGGCACCCGCCGCCCCGAACTCCAGGCGGAGCTGGCCGGTTTCCAGGCCGCCGAACTGGAGGCGAACATCGACTGGCACCTGGAATCGGGCCTCCCGGGAGACCGCCGGGGCGTTGCGCTGCTGTACCTCGCGATGCTCGGCCTGATCGTGGACGACCTGACCGCGCCGGCCACCCTGGCCGCCCACCCGGTGGACGGCCTCATCGAGACGATGGTCGAGCGTCTCCTCCCGGACGAGGATTAGTCAGCCCGCGAAGTCGCGGATCACCCGGCGTGCCAGAGCGGCGCGGGCGGGTTCCGGTTCGGCGGCGACGGCCGCCTCCCGCCGCCGGAGCACCTGCGGGTCCTTCGGCAGCCGCCCCGGCCGGGGCCGCGTCTCCACCGCGAGCTGATCCCCCGTGCTCCCGCGCGAGGCGCCGTCGGACGGCCGCGATGCGTCCCGGCTCAGGATCGGGGTGCGGTGATCTTATGCTCGGGTTTACGCGAGTCAGCTGGTTTTGCGGCTGGTGAGCGACTTTGATGGGTTTGCCAGGGCCTCGTACCGGAGCAGGGGGACTACTCATGGGTGCCGACCACGACCAGATGGGTGCCGAGCACAACCAGAAGGACAGCACACCCACACTGATCGGTTCCGTGCAGCGCGCGCTGCGTCTCGTGGAAGCGATGCACGCCGAAGGCGGGGCCACCGCCAAGCGGCTTTCCCGGCTCACCGGGATTCCGTTGCCCACCGTCTACCACTTGCTGCGCACCCTCAGCCACGAGGGCTACGTCCAGCGCGAGGGCGGCGCCTTTCGGCTCGCGGACGATCTACCGCTCGCATCTTGATCAAAAGCCGAAGGGATCCGGCCAAGCTCCGATGCGCTTTGGCGCATGTTCCAGCGGAAAATGCCAGAACACCCTTCCGCACTGTGGAAGTTGAGTAAGTTCCCTCCTGTCGCGCCGCAGACCGTGCACCCAGCACGTCCGGCCGGGAGGGGAGCCCGCGTGCCCGGGATCGACGAATGCCTGCTCGAAGCCATGGCCCTGCCTGGTGCGCGGGGGGCCGCGCTGGTCGACTGGAGCAGCGGACTGGCCCTCGGCACCGCGGGGGACTCGCCCGTGGGAGACCACGAGACGACCGCCGCCGAGACCGCCGAGCTGGCCCGGGCCGCAGCCGAGTACGAGTCCTTCGCCCCGGCGGTCGCGGCCTTGGGCGGGGACGAGGCCGGCCCGCCCGTGGAGGACCTGATCGTCACCACCCGCACCGGGTACCACGTACTGCGCTTCGTCGAGACGAGCTTCGACAGCAGCGTCTTCCTGCACCTCTGGCTCGACCGCGCCGACGGCAATCTCGCCCTCGCGCGCCACAGACTCCGCGCCCTGGCGGAGGGGCTGGTGCTCAGATGACCGCCCCAGCCGCCTCGGCCGCCGCCGTCTCCCCCCTCCTCACCCGGCTCGCCGCCGAGCGAGCCACCGGCGCCCTCCTCCGTGACCGCGGCACCCTGTTCCTGGAGGACGGCCGGATCGTGCACGCGGAGAGCCCGGCCACCCCCGGCCTCGACGTACTGCTCACCACCGGCGGAGGCCTCGCCCCGGAGCGCTGGCGCGAGGCCGTGGACCGGGCCGGAGCCCGCCGCCAGGTCGCGCGCTTCCTCGTGGACAGCGGCGGACTCGCGGGCGGCGAGCTGGAGATATGCCACCTCGCCGCCATCTTCGACGCCGCGTTCTTCGCGCTCTCCCCGGGCAGCGGACCCTCCCGGTTCCGACGCGGGGCCACTCACTGGATCGGCTCCGTCCGCTCGGTGCCGGCCGCCGCGGTCGAGCGCGAGACCTGCCGGCGCAGGGAACTGCTCGACGCGGTCTGGCCCTACCCGCAGCTCGACACCGCCCCGGTGGTGCCCCGGCCCGCCGCGCCCGGCCAGACGGTGACCGCCCGGCAGCGGATCCTGCTGCGCCAGGCGGACGGCGTCCGCACCCCGGCCGACCTCGCGTGGGCGCTGGGCCGGCCCGCCTTCCACACGCTCCTCGACGTACGGCGCCTCGCGGCGGCCGGACTGGTCGAGACTCCGCACGCGCCGGCCCAGCCGCCGGCCGCGGCACCCCTGCCCGACTGGATGACCCAGGCCCAATCCCCGGACGTGGCGCTGCTCCGCCGGTTACGCGACGCACTGGAGGCAAGCCTGTGAGGCTCCCGCTGCGACCGGTCCTGCGTGCCGACCGCTCCGAGCGGAGGCAGCCCGAAACGAGGATGGCCGAAAGGAGGAAGGCCGACATGAGTACGGTGCCCCCCGAGGCGGAGGCAGAGATACTCGCCGAGCTCCGCAGGCTCCGCGCCCGGGTGCCCCAGCTCACCGGCGCCTTCGCCGCGAGCATCGACGGCCTGGTCCTCGCCCAGGACAGCGCCGCCACGGAGGCCGACTCCGTCGCGGCCCTCACCGCGGCCGCCCTCGGCGTGGCCCAGCGGCTCAGCGACTGCACCGGCCAGGGCGGATTCCGCGAGCTGCTGGTGCGCGGCGAAAGCGGATACGTGGCGACCTACGCGGCGGGCGAGGCGGCCGTCCTCACCCTGACGGCCGAACCGCGCGTCAACGTCGGGCGCCTCCACCTGGAGGCCCGCCGGTCCAGCGTGCGGATAGCCGAGCTCGTCGAACCCGCCCTCGGGCGCCGAGGCCCCGACGGCGCGTCGGCGTGAGCCCGTAGCACTCCCCGAACCATTTCCGTACCAGCTCAAGCGACAGAGACACCTACACGGACACCGGAAAGAGGACACACCCATGGCCAACGTGGAGACCGCGCTCAAGGAAGCCACCACCAGCATCGAGGGCGCGGTGGGCGCCGCCCTCGTCGACTACGGCAGCGGCATGGCCCTCGGAACCATCGGGGGAGGCAAGGACCTGGACCTCACGGTCGCCGCCGCGGGCAACACGGACGTGGTGCGCGCCAAGGTCCGCACGATGGAGATGCTGGGGATCAAGGACGAGATCGAGGACATCCTGATCACCCTCGGGGGCCAGTACCACCTGATCCGGCTGCTGCGCACCCGAGGCTCCTCGGGGGGCTTCTTCCTCTACCTGGTGCTGGACAAGGGGCGAGCCAACCTCGCGATGGCCCGCCACCAGCTCAAAAAGATCGAGTCGGAGCTGGAGATCTGACCTTCAACCGCGTCGTCGAGGTGGCGGACGGTTTAATTCTTGCCGTCCGCCCGGCGATCGGCTCCGTTTGCCCTGTATGGGGGGAGTTTATGATTCTGTTACAGAGTAGGATGCTGTGAGCAGCTGATCATCGATAAAGCATAAAACGCTGGAGAACCCGCCACCTATGCCCCCGCGCCTGAGCATCGTCGTCCCCGTTTACAACGTCGAGCTCTATCTCGACGAGTGCCTGGAATCCATCGCCGCTCAGACCTTCGAGGACTTCGAGGTCATCCTCGTGGACGACGGGTCCACGGACACCAGCGCAGTCATCGCCAAGGCGTTCGCCGCGAAGGACAAGCGCTTCCGCGTCGTGATGCAGGACAACGCGGGCCTCGGTGCCGCCCGCAACGTCGGTGCCCGACACGCCGACAAGGACGCGGAGTACCTGGCCTTCGTCGACAGCGACGACACCATGCCGGACTACGCGTACGAGCGCCTCATCGGCGCGCTCGACGAGACCGGCTCGGACTTCGCCGGCGGCAACGTGAAGCGCTTCCGCTCCGTCGGCATGCAGCAGTCCTGGGGCCACCGGGCCGCCTTCGCCAAGACGCAGCTGAAGACCCACATCTCCAAGTTCCCGGCGCTGGTCACCGACCGCACCGCGTGGAACAAGGTCTACCGGCGCACCTTCTGGGACGAGCACGGCTTCCAGTACCCGGAGGGCATCCTCTACGAGGACGCCCCGGTCAGCATCCCCGCGCACTACTTCGCCTCCAGCGTCGACGTCATCAGCGACTGCGTCTACCACTGGCGGGTCCGCGAGACCGGCGAGCGCTCCATCACCCAGCGCTCCACCGACCCGATCTCCCTCATCGACCGCGTGAAGTCCGTCCGCCTGGTCCGCGAGTCCCTCAAGGCCAAGCAGGGCGCCAAGTACGTCCGTTACCTGCGCGACTACGACTACAACGTGCTGAGCGAGGAACTCCCGCTCATCTACAAGTACGTCGGTGAGGGCGGCCCGGACTTCCGCGCCGCGTTCGTCAAGGAGGTCGGCGGTCTCATCCGGGAGATCGGCACCGCCCCCTGGTCCGACCTGACCGTCGCCGACCGGCTCAAGGCGTATCTCGCCGGCGAGGGCCGTGTCGAGGACTTCATCGCCCTCCAGGCCCACCAGCGCGACTACCACTACAGCGTGCCGGTCAAGGGACTCGCCCGCCCGCAGGCGGACTACCCCTTCCTGCACGGCCGCCCGCCGGTCCCCGCCAAGATCCTCACCCTCGGCCCGCGCGAGCGCCGCGTCGTCAGCCGACTGGAGCAGGCGGCCTGGTCCGACGGCAAGCTGCTGCTGCGCGGCTACGCCCTCCCGGGCCACCTCGGCGCGGAGAGCCGCCTCGGCTCCCGCAAGATGCTGGTCTTCCGCGAGGGCGGCAAGCGCCGCCGTTCCGTCGTCAGCGCCCGTACGGTCGCCTCGCCGATGGCCACCGTGCTGGCCCCGCACCTCGCCCTGCGGCACGCCGACTGGGCCGGCTTCACCGCCGTCGTCGACCCCTCGATCTTCCAGTCGGGCGGCAAGTGGCGCGAGGGCATATGGACCACTTCCGTCGCCGTCACCGGCGCCGGCGGCCTGCACCGCGCGCGCCTGCGCGGCGGCGAGCACGACACCGGCCAGAACCCGCCCCCGCACTGGGTGGCCCCCGACGTCCGGATCGTCCCGGCCGTCTCCGGGTCGTTCACCGTCCAGGTGGAGATCGTCGGAGCCCGCGCCCTGGACGTGCGCCCCGTCGGTGACGACGCCGTCGAGATCGTCGGCGAGCTCTCCGCCGAGGTCGGCGCCGCCACCGAGCTGAAGGCCGTGCACGTCACCACCGGTACCACGGCCGCCTTCCCGCTGGAGACGACCGCCGCCGGCGCCGGCGGCCGGATCCCCTTCACCGCCCGCGTGGCGCTCGCCGAGCTGGCCGCCGTACCGGACGCCGAGTGCGAGCCGGGCGAGTGGACCCCGGAGCCCTGGAGCCTGTCCGTGCTCGGCGCCGACGGCACCGAGCACCGCCTCGTCCACGACGAGCGCGGCGGCTTCAACGGCCTGGTCGTGCCGCTGCCCGGCGCGGACACGGACCGTGCCCTCTTCGCCAAGCGCGGCAACACCGGCCACCTCACGCTCTCCGTGCAGCCCTCGCCGCCGCTGATCGACGAGGTCTCCACCGAGAACGGCACCGTGAGCCTGGCGGGCCGCTTCGTCGCGCCCACCGACGAGCCGTACGAACTCGTCCTGCACAACGCCCACGGGACGGAGTTCAGCTACCCCGTCACCCGCGACGGCGACCGCTTCACCGCCGTGTTCGAGCCGGTCCTCGCCGAGGCGTACGCGGGCCGCACCACCATCCCCGAAGGCCGCTGGTGGCCCACCATGCGTCCGGTCGCACAGGGCGGGACCACCGCGGGCCTGCTCGGCGTCGACCGCGGCGCCCCGGTGCAGATGGGCATCGGCATGCTGTTCGCCGGCCCGCACCCCGTCACCGTCCAGGGACGCCGGATGCGGGTCGAGACCCGCTTCCACGACCGCATGGTGCTGGTCGCCGACCCGCTGCTCAGCCCGCACGACCGCTCCAACTACGCCCAGCGCGTCGCCCGCTTCGAGACCTACCCGGCGCAGCGCGCCCTGCCGGTCAAGGACATCGTCGTCTACGACACGTTCCAGGGGACCGGTGCGGGCGACTCGCCGCGCGCCATCCACGAGGAGCTGCTGCGCCGCGGCGAGAAGCTGGAGCACATCTGGCTGGTCCGCGACGGCCGCGCCGAGGTCCCCGCGACCGCGCGCGCCGTGCAGTACGGCAGTGTGGAGTCCTGGGACGTACTGGCCCGGGCCCGCTACTTCGTGACCAATGACAACGTTCCGCGCAACTTCCAGCGCCGCCCGGGACAGATCGTCGTACAGACCTGGCACGGCACGCCGATCAAGCAGATCGGTCACGACTTCGTGCACGACTACTACACGAGCCCGGAGATCCTGGAGGGCCTGGAGCACGACAGCGCCCAGTGGTCCCTGCTCGCCTCCCCGAGCTCGTACGCGACTCCGATCCTCAAGCGGGCCCTCGGCTACGACGGCGAGGTCATCGAGGCAGGCAGCCCGCGTACGGACGCCCTGGTCCGGCCCGACGCGGAGCGGATCGCCGAGGTCCGGCGGCGGCTCGGCCTGCCCGAGGGCAAGAAGGTCGTCCTCTACATGCCGACCTGGCGCGAGAACTGCGAGGGCTTCTCCGGCGGTTACAAGCTGGACCTGCGGATCGACCTGGACGCGGCCCGCCGCGAGCTGGGCGAGGACCACGTCCTGCTGATCCGCGGCCACCACCACGTGAGCGAGCAGGTCCGCGACGGCGTCCGCGACGGTTTCGTCGTCGACGTGTCCCGCTGGCCCGACGCCGCCGACCTGCTGCTCGTCGCCGACGTGCTGATCTCGGACTACTCCTCCGCGATCTTCGACTTCGCGCTCACCGACCGGCCGATCCTGCTCTTCACGTACGACCTGGCCCACTACCGGGGCACGCTGCGCGGCTTCAACTTCGACCTGGAGGCCAAGGCCCCCGGTCCGCTGCTCGCAGACTCGGCGAGCCTGATCGAGGCCGTGCGGAACGCGGACGCGGTCGGGGCGGAGTACGCCGAGGCCCGCGCGGCGCTGCGCGCCGAGTTCTGCGACCTGGACGACGGTCACGCAACCGAGCGCGTCGTCGACCGCATGCTCGCGATGAACGAAGCCGCAGCGAAGTAGGGCATAGGCCACACGAGCGAAATCCAGGCCGAACACAGACCGGCCCCGGGCCCACCGATGACTTTCGGGCCCGGGGCCGGTCTGCATGTGAGGACGTACCCACGCACTCGCCTGGAGGCAGTCATGAGCGGCAACGGATTCACCACGTGCCTGTGGTTCGACGACAACGCGGAAGCGGCGGCCGACTACTACGTGTCCGTCTTCAAGGACGGCAGGCTCGGCCGGATCTCCCGCTACACCGACGCGGGCCCGGGACCGGTCGGATCGGTGATGGTCGTCGAGTTCGAGATCAACGGGCAGAAGTTCGTCGGCCTCAACGGTGGACCGCTGTTCCACTTCTCCGAGGCGATCTCCTTCCAGATCCACTGCGAGTCCGAGTCCGAGTCGGACCACTACTACGACGAGCTGACGAAGGACGGCGGCGAGGAGTCCGCCTGCGGGTGGGTCAAGGACAAGTTCGGGCTGTCCTGGCAGGTCATCCCGCCGGGCGCCATCGACCTGGTGAGCGACCCCGACCCGGGGCGGGCCGCCCGGGCCACCGCCGCCATGCTGAAGATGAAGAAGTTGGACGTGGCGGAAATGCGCCGCGCGGCCGACGCTGCGTAGGCCGTCCCTTCCGCGTCCTGCCCGACCCCTCCCTCCCGGCACGATCTCGAAGAGACGACCCCGGCGAGCGCGCGCCGAACTGCGCCGACCCCGCGAGCGGGATATCAAGGACGTGAAGGCGACCGCGAGGCCCGGCGGTCGCCACCCCACGGCTGAGGAGTACGTCTCGTGGAGTTCGAGGTCAATGGCGCCCGGCGCGCGGTGGACGTGGACGACGACCCGGCCGCCGTGGAGGTGGTGCGCGACCGGCTGGGGCTGACCGGCACCAAGCTGGTCTGCGCGGGCGGGGTGTGCGGGGCCTGCACGATCCAGGTCGACGGCGAGCCCCGGGTGTCCTGCCTGACGCCGGCGGTCGCGCTGGCCGGCCGGCGGGTGACCACGGTGGAGGGCCTGTCCGACCATCCGGTGGCACGTGCCTTCGCCGGTGAGGACGCCCTCCAATGCGGCTACTGCACCCCGGGGTTCGTGGTCGAGGCGGCGGCCTTCTTCGAGCGGTGGCGGGCCGTGCACGGCCGCGCCCGGCCGGAGCGCGAGCAGATCGCGGACGCGCTGGCGGGCCACCTGTGCCGCTGCGGCGCGTACGAGGGGATCTTCAACGCGGTCGCCGCGGCCTGCGCGGGCGACCACGACACCGCTCCGACCGGTGGTGAGGCGCCGGCCGTCCCGCGCGCCGAGGCCCCGGAGAAGATCGACGGATCGGCCCGGTACACCACGGACCTGCGCCCCGACGGGCTGCTGGAGGGGGTGATCATCCGCTCGCCGCACGCCCACGCGCACGTACGCTCCCTGGAGGCCGGAGACCTCCCGCTGGTGCCGCTGCTGCCTCCCGACGGTGTGGTGCGGTACGTCGGCCAGCCGGTGGCGGCGGTCGCGGCGCCGGACCGGGCCTCCGCACGGGCGGCCGCGGCACGGGTCAAGGTGGACTACGAGGTGCTGCCGGCGGCGCTCGACGTACGCCGAGCCCGCGCCGGCGAGGGTCCGGTGGTCTACGAGGACAAGGCGGCGCGCAAGCGGGCACCCGGGTCCGGCGAGACCCCCCAACTGCTGCCCGCCCGCTGGCGCGGCAACCTGCGGGGCCCGTCCGCCATGAACAAGCGCCCCGCCACGGCCGTGCGCCGGATCACCGAAGCCCGCGGCCGGACCCCCGAGCGGGTGGTGGAGGGCGTGTTCACCACCGCCGCGCAGACCCACACCCCGCTCGAACCGCACGCCTGCCTGGCCCACTGGGTCGACGGGACCCTCCACCTGGACGTGTCCACGCAGTCGGTGAAGCACACGGCCGAGCTCGCCGCCGAGCGTTTCGGTGTGCCCGTCGAACGGGTGGTGGCGCGGGCCGTCCACGTGGGCGGCGGCTTCGGCTGCAAGATGGGCCTGACCTCCGATGTCGTCGCCGCGGTCGAGCTGGCCCGGCTGCACGGCGCCCCGGTACGGGTGGTGCTGGACAGGGACGAGGAGCTCGTCGACGGCGGATACCGGCCCGGCACCCGGATCCGGCTGGCGATGGTCGCGGACGCGGCCGGCGATCTGAGTGCGCTGGCCATGGACGCGGAGAGCGACGGCGGGGTCTCGGTGGGCGGCTCCGTGGCGGCACTGGCCCGGTTCATGTACGGCAAGGCCCCCCGCCGGCTCCGCGACTTCGACGCGGTCACCAACCAGCCTCCGGGCGCCCCGTTCCGCGGCCCGGGCGGTCCCACGATGTGCTGGGCCCTGGAGCAGGCCGTCGACGAGATGGCCCACCGGCTCGGCCAGGACCCGATCGCCCTGCGCCGGCGCTGGGACGGCAACCGCAAGCGGCACGCCCTGTACGACCGGGCCGCCTCGCTCCCGCTCTGGTCCGGTCCCCGCGGCGGCACCGGGCGGTTCCGCCGCGGCGTGGGCGTCGCGGCGGCCAACTGGCTGTACTTCCTCGATCCCGTAACGGAGGTCGAGCTCACCGTCGAGAACGGGGTCGTCGTCGCCCGCTGCGCCGTGCAGGACATGGGCACGGGCTCGAGGACCGTGCTGCGCCGGGCCGTCGCCGAGGGGCTCGGTGTGCCGGAGGGGAGGGTGCGCGCCGAGGTCGGCCGGAGCGATGCCGTCCACGGCCCCACCTCCGGCGGCAGTCGCACCACACCCTCCCTCGTACCCGCCGCCGCGGACGCCGCCGCCCGGCTGCGCGACGCGCTCGGCGGCGGCGACGTCGCCGCCCGGCTGGACGCGGCGCACGGCGTACGGGTGACCGGCCGGCGCCCCCGCGACCGCCGGGGCTTCGTGACCCCCTTCACCCTGGGCGGTGTGGCCATCGGCCGCGGCTTCACCGGATCGGTGCAGGTCGCCGAGGTCGAGGTGGACACGCGGCTCGGCCGGATCCGCCCGCTGCGGGTGTGGAGCGGCATCGCCGCGGGCCGCATCCACGCGGACCGGCTGGCCCGCAGCCAGTGCGAGGGCGCCGTCGTCCAGGGCATCGGCTACGCACTGTTCGAAGAGCGGCGCGTCGACCCGGCGACCGGTCGGGTACTGACCGACAACCTGGAGGACTACCGCATCCCAGGCATCGGTGACACCCCCGAGATCACCGTCCACTTCCATCAAGAGGGCTTCGAGCACGTGCCCGGAGGCGGTGTCGGCCTCGGCGAGATCGCGACCCTGCCCACCGCGGCGTGCCTGGCCAACGCGGTCCACGACGCCACCGGCTGGCGCCCGTACGACATGCCCATCCGCCCCGACCGGCTCCTGGAAGGACTGGGTACGTGAGCACCGAGCCCGCCCTCACCGATCTCTCGGCCGCCGTCCTGTCCCGCGGCGGCGAGCTGCGCGCCGGCGGCACCGACACCACCGCCCGGCAGCGCAGCGGCGTCTCGCCCGGACCGTTCACCGACCTCGACGGCGCGGGCCACCTGCGCGGCTGCACGCCGCTGCCTGGCGGCGGGCTGCGGATCGGCGCCCTGACCACACTCGCCGCGCTGGCCGCCGATCAGCAGGTCCGCGCCGGCTGGCCCGCCCTGGCGGCCGCGGCCGGGACCGCGGCGACCCCGCAGATCCGCGCGGCCGGCACGCTGGGCGGCAACCTGCTCCAACGCAACCGCTGTTGGTACTACCGCAATCCGCACGTCAGCTGCTTCCAGAAGGGCGGCACCGGCTGCCCCGCGCGCGAGGGCGACCACCACTTCGGCGTGGTCAGCGGAGACGCCCCCTGCGTCATCCCGCACCCGTCCACCCTCGCGATGGCCCTGCTCACCTACGACGCCCAGGCCGAGGTCCACGGCGAATCCCCGCGCGGCGTGGCCGACTTGTACGGGGACGGCGACCGACTCTTCCGCGCCGACCACCTGCTGGCGCCGGACCGCATCCTCACCGCGGTCAGGCTGCCCGCACCCCTGCCCGGCGAACGCGCCGCCATCCACCGGGCCACCAGCCGCGCCCACGCCGAATGGCCCCTGGTCGAGGCCACCGCCCGGATCGCCCTCGACGGCGCCACGGTCACGCACGCCGCCGTCGCGGCGGGCGGGGTGGCGCGCGTCCCGCTGCGGCTGACCGAGGTGGAGGCCGCCCTGATCGGCCGCGAGCCCAGCGCCGGGGTCCTCGCGGCGGCGGCCGTGACGGTGCTCGCCCGCTGCCGGCCGCTGCCGCAGACCGGCTACAAGGCCACGCTGTTCCGCGACACCGTGCTCGAAGTGCTGGAACAGGCCGTCGGCCCGGCTGCCGCCGGCTGATCCGACCCGGTCCGGGCTGGTCCCGAGGCGGGCTTCAGTCGGCGATGCGCGCCAGCAGCGCCGGGAGGGCGGTGCCGATGGGCTCGCGGACGACCTCGTCGGCGAGGGAGTCGTACGGGGTCTCCTCCGCGTTCACGATGATCAGCCGGGCCCCGGCCTCCGCGGCCATCCCGGCGAGCGAGGCGGCGGGCTGCACCTGGAGGGTGGATCCGACGGCGATGAACACCTGGCAGCCCTTGGCCACGGCCATCGCCTGCCCCAGCACCACCGGGTCGAGGCGCTGACCGAACATCACGGTCGCCGCCTTGAGGATCCCGCCGCACGCCAGACAGGCGGGATCGGGCTCCCCGGCGGCGACCCGGGCCAGCGCCTCGTCCATCTCCGACCGGGCGTCGCAGGCCGTGCACACCACCGCCCGGGCCGTGCCGTGCAGCTCGAACACCTTGCGCGCCGGCATCCCGGCGAGCTGGTGCAGCCCGTCCACGTTCTGCGTGAGGACCCGGACCGGGGTGCCGCCTCGCTCCAGTTCGGCGATCGCGAGGTGCGCCGCGTTGGGCCGCGCCCCGAGGGCGCCGAGTTCGGCCCGCATCAGCCAGGAGCGGCGCCGGATCTCCGGGTCGGTCATGTAGTACTCGTACGTCACGAGCTTCTCGGCGTCGGGCTCCCGGCGCCACAGACCCTGTGGCCCCCGGTAGTCCGGAATCCCGGAGTCGGTGGACATCCCGGCCCCACTGAACACTGCGACGAGCGGCTTTCCCATGCGCCGACCCTACGGACGGGTCGCCCGCGCCCGCGACCGGATTTACGCCCGGTCCGCGACCGGATCGGATCCGCCATCCGGAGCACGCGGTTACCCCCACTCTCCGGTTCCTCTTCGATCACTCCGACGATCACGTCATGTCGGCCGGAGCCCGGCCGGAGCCCGGGGAAACCGGGGTGGGAACCGGCCCCCGGAGTGTCGTTTCTGCGGTGAATCCCGTGCTCCACGGGAGTAAGACACGCGGCGCACCGGGGCGGGCCGACAGGGCCGAGGGTTACATATCGGGTATGAAGCTCATGCCGTACAGCCTCGGCGCCCTGCCGCTGACCCTGCTCGCCCTGCTGACCCCGGCAGCCGCCCACGCCGGCCCCGCCTCCGCCCCCGGCGACGTGCCGGGCGGGCACAGCGCCTCCGAGATCGGTCGCTTCCTCACCGACTTCTACGGGGACCACGGCCCGTCCGCGAACGACCGCCAGAACCACGTCTCGCAGGTGCTCAAGGACAAGCAGAAGGAGAACACGGAGGCCGACGTCCTCCTCTGCGCCCAGAACGAACCCCAGGACATCGTCATTGGTCCCGTCACCGTCCTCCAGGATGCCGGGATCGGCTGGGCCACGGTGACCACCCACTGGGGCGCCGACACCACCGACACCTTCACCGCGTACGTACGACTGGACTCCCAGCCCATCCGGATCGACGACGTGATCTGCGCCGGCTGAAAACCGTACCGGGCCCGGCGAGACCCTCCGTAGGGTGGCGCCATGGCTCCGACGACCACTCCCCAGACGGCCCCTCCCACGCCGCCCACCCCGACCGTCCTCTACTGCGCCGACCCGCTGGGCGGGCGCCGCGTCGACGCCCACTTCGCGGCGGAGGCCCGGACGCTGCGCGCCGCCGGAGCGGCGGTCGCGCTCGTCGACCACGACGCGCTGCTCGCCGGGGACGCCGAGCGGGCGGTGGCCGGGGTGCCCGCGGGGACGGGCGGCGTCCGGTACCGGGGCTGGATGATCCCCGCCGCCCGGTACGCCGAGCTGGACGAGGCCCTGCGTCGGCGCGGCGCGGCGCTCCTCGTCGCTCCCGAGGCGTACCGCCGGGCCCACGAACTCCCCGGCTGGTACGAGACGTTCGCCGACCTCACCCCGGTCAGCGCCTGGTTGCCGACGGCCCCGGGGGAGGTCCCGGATCCGGAGCGACTCGGCGCCCTCGCCGCGGGACTGCCGCCCGGCGCCGCCGTGGTCAAGGACTACGTGAAGTCCCGCAAACACGAATGGCACGAGGCCTGTCACGTGCCCGACCTCGCCGACGCGGTGGCACTGCACCGCGTGGTGAGCCGGTTCGTCGAGCTCCAGGAGGAGTTCCTTGCGGGCGGAGTGGTGCTGAGGGCCTTCGAGTCCTTCGTCGCGCCGCCGGGCGCGGCCGCGGAGGTCAGGGTGTGGTGGCGGGACGGGGATCCCCGGCTGTTCACAGCCCACCCCGACAGCCCGGTCAGGGAGGTCGCCGAGATCCCGGAGCGGGACCTCGAACCGGTACGGGCCGCCGTGCGGGCGCTGGACTGCCCCTTCGTGACCACCGACCTCGCGTTGCGCGCCGACGGGGTGTGGCGGGTCGTCGAAGTGGGCGACGGTCAGGTCAGCGACCTGCACGCGGAGGTCGATCCGGCGCTGTTCTACGCTCTCCTGACGGATGATCAGCCGCCCGGGGTCTCTTGAGGGTCTGGTACAACACCGACCATGACGACATTCGAGATCGCCGGCGCGAGCGCCGCCGACATGGAACTGATGCGCGGCTGGGCCGACGAGGAGGGGTGGAACCCGGGGGATTCGGACCGGTTCGCGTTCGCCGTCGCGGACCCGGAGGGCTTCCTCGTCGGCCGGCTCGACGGCGAGCCGGTGGCCTGCGTCTCCGCCGTCCGCTACGGCGTCGGCTTCGGCTTCATCGGCTTCTACATCGCCCGCCCGGCCCACCGCGGCCAGGGCTACGGCATCCGGATGTGGGACGCGGCGATGCGCAGGCTCGACGGGCGGCTCATCGGCCTGGACGGGGTCGTCTCCCAGCAGGGCAACTACCGCAAGTCGGGCTTCCGGCACGCCTGGAACAATATCCGCTACGAGGGCGTGCCCCTGGGCCGGGACGACGGCCGGGTCGAGATCGTGGACGCCGCCTCGCTGCCCTTCGCCCGGCTCGCCGCCTACGACCGGCGGTTCTTCCCCGAGCCCCGGGACGCCTTCCTGTCCGCCTGGACCGCCCTGCCCGGCCGCACCGCTCTCGCCGCCGTACGCGACGGCCGCGTCGAGGGCCTCGGCGTGATCCGCCCGAGCAGCGCCGCGCACCGGATCGGCCCGCTGTACGCCGCCGACCCGGAGGTGGCCACCGCCCTGCTGCGGGGCCTCGCGCGGTCCGCACCCGGCGCCGCGGTGGCCGTGGACGTGCCCGACGCCAACCCGCACGCCGCCACGCTGTTCGAGGCGGTGGGCATGGCCCCCACCTTCGAGACCGCCCGGATGTACACGGGCCCGGCCCCGGAGCTTCCCCGGGGCGAGCTGTTCGGGGTGACCAGTCTCGAACTGGGCTGAGTACGCACGGCGGTCGGCCGGACGGCGGTCGCACGGCGCCGCCCGGCCGGGGCCGTGCCGGGTCAGAAGTCGAACAGCATCCCCTCGGTGCTCCGCAGGCCGCACGCGTTGGCGAAGGTGTGGGCGTAGCGCAGGTGTCGGCCGTTCCACACCCCGTCGGCCGTGACCGTCATCGGACTCCATTCCCTGGTACACGCGGTGTCAGCGGCCGGGGCGGTCAGCGCGTCCAACCGGGCGTCGTGCTCACGTAATTCGGCGCACGCGCCGACGGGGTCGGGGTGCGTACCGCCGGGCGTCGGAGCGCATACGAGCGTCACCGCGCGCAGCACCGTACCCCTGCGGGCGTCCTCGCCGGTGGTGACGGTGAGGACGAGCGCGGAGGGTGCGTACAGGCTCGCCGTGGCGGCCGGTGCGGCCGCGGGTGCGGCGGGTGCGGCGGGTACGGACGGCGCGGCACCGGCCGCTCCGGGCCAGGCCAGCGCGGTCAGCGCGGTGAGCGCCATGGCGGCGGATCCCAGTCCGAGACTCCTTGCGATGGACCGCATTTCGAACACTCCCTTGGGTCGGCGTTTCGGATAGCGGACGCAGTCTTGCCGACGCGGAACATGAACGCCCGTTCGCACCCCCATTTCTCGTCACCGATCGTGTACGGATGAGTGCAGACAGCAGTGGGCCCCGAGGTGCTGACCTGTGCGGGAGCGGCCCGCCGATTCGGCCGAACACCGACGGGGAGACACCCCGGAAACCTTCGGGGGTATGGCCGGCCATACCCCCGGGACACCGTCTGGACCCGCTGTGCCGGACCGCCCGGGACGGTTGGCTTGAAGCATGGAAAACGACGCGATCCAACTCAGGGACGTCACCCGTCTCCACGGGGCCGGCGAGCACGCGGTCACCGCCCTCGACCAGGTCTCCCTCGACTTCCCCAAGGGCACCTTCACCGCCGTCATGGGCCCCTCCGGCTCCGGCAAGTCCACCCTGCTGCAGTGCGCGGCCGGCCTCGACCGGCCCACCTCCGGCACCGTGACCGTCGGCGGGACGGAGCTCACCCGGCTCAGCGAGACCAAGCTGACCCTGCTGCGCCGGGAGCGCATCGGCTTCGTCTTCCAGGCCTTCAACCTGCTGCCCTCCCTGACTGCCGAGCAGAACGTCTCCCTGCCGCTGCGCCTCGCCGGCCGCCGCCCCGCCAAGGCCGAGGTCCGCGAGGTGCTCAGCCGGGTCGGCCTCGGCGACCGGGCCCGGCACCGGCCCTCCGAGCTGTCCGGCGGCCAGCAGCAGCGGGTGGCCCTCGCCCGCGCCCTGATCACCCGCCCCGACGTGCTCTTCGGCGACGAGCCCACCGGCGCACTGGACTCCCGGACCGGGCGCGAGGTGCTCACCCTGCTCCGGACCATGGTCGACACCGAGGGTCAGACGGTCGTCATGGTCACTCACGACCCCGTGGCGGCCTCCTACGCCGACCGCGTGCTCTTCCTCGTCGACGGCCGCCTGACCGGCGAACTGGTCGGAGCCCGCGCCGAGGAGATCGCCGCCCACATGACGAAGCTGGAGACCGTGCCGTGCTGAGCGTCGCCCTGCGCACCGTGCGCACCCGCTGGGTCACCTTCGTCGGAAGCTTCGTCGCCCTCGCCCTCGGCGTCGGCCTCATCGCCACCATGGGACTCGCGCTCGCCGCCACCCTCGACGCCCCGGAGCGGCAGCCCGAACGCTTCAACACGGCCACCGTCGTCGTCAAGGGCAACGACACCCTGCGCGTCGACAGCCCGATCGGCGACCGCACCCGCAAGCTGGCCCATCCCAAGCCCGTCGCCCCCGACTTGGCCCGGCGGCTGGCCGCCCTCGGCCCGACCACCGAGGACCGCTCCTTCCCCGTCCGCGCCGAGGGCGGACCCGGGCGCCTCGTCGGCCACCCCTGGTCGGTCGCCGCCTTCGCCCCGTACACCCTCGACGCCGGCCGGGCCCCGAGAGCCGACGGCGAGGTCGTCACCACCGGCTGGGCCCGGCCGGGCGAGCGGCTGACCACCGACCGCGGCCCGGTCACCGTGGTCGGCACCGTCGCCCACCCAGGCGCCCCGAAGACGCCGGGCTTCGAGAACGCCGTCTTCTGGAACGACGCCGAAGCGGCCCGGCTGTCGCCCGCCATCGACCAACTCGTCGTCGCCGCCGACCCGGTGGCCGTACGGGCCGCCGTGAGCCAGGACCCCGACGTACGCGTGCTGACCGGCCGGGACATCCGTTACGCCGACCCCGACCCGGAGCGCGACAGCGAGGCCCTGCTCGCCGTGAACGCGATGCTGGGCACCGCCGGCGGGGTCACCGGCTTCGTGTCGGTCTTCGTCGTCGCCTCCACCTTCGCCTTCGCCGTGGCCCAGCGCCGCAAGGAGTTCGCCCTGCTGCGCACCGCCGGGGCCACCCCCGGGCAGATCCGCCGCATGGTGCTCGCCGAGGCGCTGCTCCTGGGCGTGGCGGCCTCCGCCTTCGGCTGCCTCCTCGGCTCGTACGGGGCGCCGCTGGTCGCCCAGTGGTCGGTGGACGGTGACATCGCGCCGCGCTGGTTCGCCATCGGCGACGCCACCTGGCCGTACCACCTGGCCTTCTGGACCGGCCTGCTCGTCTCCCTCGCCGGAGTCGTCGCCGCCTCCTGGCGAGCGGGCCGAGTGGGGCCCGCCGAGGCGCTGCGCGAAGCCGCCGTCGACACGCGCACCATGACCTGGGGCCGCTGGATCCTCGGCGCCGGACTGCTGCTCACCGGCCTCGCCACCCTCGCGTACGCCCTGCTCGCCGACCCGTCCGACCTGCTCCACCGCAAGACGTACACCAGCCGCCCGATGCTGCTGATCGTCGCCTTCGCGCTGCTGGCACCGGTGCTCGTCCGGCCGCTGGTCCGGCTCATCGCCTGGCTCCCGGCCCGCCTGCCGGGCGCCGGCGGGATGCTCGTACGGGAGAACGCGGCGGCCGGCGTCCGCCGCACCGCGGCCATCGCCGCACCCGTGCTCGTCACCGTGGCCCTCGCCGGATCCCTGCTCGGAGCCACGGCCACGCTGAACGAGGCCAAGGCCAGGGAGGTCAGCCGGCGGACCACCGCCGACTACGTGATCACGGGCGGCGCCGGGGGCTTCGACCGGGCCGCCGTCGACCGGATCCGGGCCGTACCCGGCACGGCGGTCTCCGCCACCGCCGAGACCGCCGTGTACGTCCTGGAGGAAGGCGTGGCGCTGATCCGCTCGGACGCCCGCGCCGTCGACCCGGCGGCCCTCGCCCGGACCGCCGAACTGCTCCTCACCGCGGGCAGCGTCGCCGACCTCGACGACGGCTCCGTCATCGTCACCGAGGAATGGGAGCGGCACGCCGTCGGCTCCACCGTGGACGTCTGGCTCGGCGACGGCACCCGCAAGTCCCTGCGGATCGCGGGCGTGATGAGCATCGGCACCGGCAACAACGGGGCCTACGTCACCGCGGCCAACGCCGCCGGCGCGCCCGTCGACCGGATCGACGTACGGCTCTCCCCGGGCGCGGACGCCACCGCCGTCGGCTCCGGGCTGGCCGAGGCGGCCGAGCAGGCCGGCGGCAAGGTCCTCACCAAGGACCAGTGGGTGGCGGCCGGTTACCCCGAGACCAAGCGCACCACCCGGCTGGGCTTCCTGCTCGTCCTCGGCATCGCCCTGCTCTACACGGGGATCGGGCTCGCCAACACGCTCGTCATGGCCACCTCCGACCGGGCCCGCGACCTCGCCGTGCTGCGGCTGGCCGGCGCCACCCGGTGGCAGGTGCTGCGCCTGGTGGCGTGGGAGGCCCTGCTGGTCGTCCTCGTCGGCGCGGTCGTCGGCACCCTCGTCGCCGCCCTGAACCTGGGCGGGATGCAGGCGGCCCTGGGGCTCCTGGGAGTCCGGAGCCCGTTGGTGATCCCCTGGGACGTCATGGGGGCGAGCTTCGCCGCCTGCGTGGCCCTGGCGGTGGTATCCGCCGCCGCCTCGGCCGCGGTGTCCCTGCGGCGCCCGGCGATCGAGCTGGCCGGCGTACGGGAATAGCCCCTCGGGGGGCCCTAGCTCGCCGCCATGCGGGGGGCGTAGAGGTCGAGGAGACGGGTACGGGTCTGCTGGAGCCGGAGTGCGAGGACCCGGCCGACCCAGTGCCCGATCGCCGACCCGAAGGCGGGGTCGGAGTCCATGAGCATCCGCACGCTCACGCCGTCGAACTCGTACGCGCGCACCGGAGTCATCGCCTCGGCGCTCAGCTGCCACACGTACGGCGGGAAGAGCCAGGACCAGCCGACCAGCTCACCGGGGCCCAGGTTCTCCACGGGGGCGGGCCGGCGGACGCCGGGCATGGGGATCTCCAGGGTCACGGTGCCGGAGCGCACGATCCAGAAGGACTCGGCCCGTGCGCCTTCCTGGAAGATCCGCGCACCCTCCTCGAAATTGACCTCACGGGCCTGGGACATCAGCCGTCCGCGGTGCTCCGTGGACAGCACGGCAGCGATCCGGATGGGGGAAGGTGTGCTCACGACGGCCTCCGATCAAGACCCCCCACGACGCTCCTGCTCTCCCCAGTGTCGCCGAAGCCCGCCCGATCCCGACCGCATCGGGCGCGGCTTCTTCGCCCGGGTCCGTGCCGGCCGCACGACGGCCGCGCGTGGGCCGCGCCGGACCGTGCCCGGCCCCCCCCGCGCGGCGGGGTCATTCGTCGGCGTTGGCCTCCAGGCAGGCCAGCTCCATCGCGTCCAGGACCGCCTCGTGGCTGCGCCCGCTCAGCTCGGCGACGTTCTCGATCTGGGCCGTGGCCCAGGCCGCGAGGGTCATCGTGAGCACGCGGAGGCCGTCGGTGCCGTGCTCGGCCAGGATCGCGTCCGCGACTTCCATGGCGTCCTCGGGCACCTGCTCGGGTGGTTCCAGGCCCACGAGGCCGCGCAGCATGGTGAGGGCGCGGCGGGAGATCTCCGGCGTCATCCCCGCCAGCCGCATGTCTTCTTCCTCGTTCATCCGCCCCACCCCTCCGGTGCCGTACCCACTGCCTCAGGGCACGGTAGAGGGAGGCGGACCCACTTGGGGCGGTTTCGCCGGGGTGACCCTGTGTGAACGGGTGGCGGCGGCCGGTTCCGGTTGACGCCGGCGCGGCCGTGTCATGATCGGTGCATGCCAGAGACCAGGCCCAACGCAGCGGACGCGACCGCGTTGAACCGGGCGCTGTGGGACACCCGCGCCCGCATCCACGGCTCGACCTCCACCGACAGGTTCTACGACGTCGAGTCGTTCGTGGCCGGGCGCCAGACGCTCTTCGCGCTCGAACGCGGCCTGGCGGGAGACGTGGCCGGGAAGGACCTGCTGCACCTCCAGTGCCACTTCGGGATGGACACGTTGAACTGGGCCCGACTGGGCGCCCGGGTCACCGGCGTCGACTTCTCCCCGGCGGCCGTCGAGCGGGCCCGTGCGCTCGCCGCTCGCACCGGGCCGGCCGCCACGTTCGTGGAGGCCGACACCCAGAGCCTGCCCGCGCACCTGGCGGGCCGCTTCGACTTGGTCGTCGCCACCTACGGGGTCCTGTGCTGGATCGCCGACGTCAAGGCCTGGGCACGCGGCGCGGCCATGGCGCTGAAGCCCGGCGGAAGCCTGGTCATGGTGGACCTGCACCCCGCCTTCCAGACGATCGCCACCATCGATCCGCTCGTCGCCGACTGGCCCTACGGCGGGGGAGAGCCGCAGCGCGAGACGGTCACCGGGACGTACGCCGAGCCGGGCATGACCGTGCCCGCGCACGACACCGTCCAGTACCCGCACTCCCTCGGCGACATCGTCACCGCGATCGCGGACGCCGGCCTCACCGTGAAGCACCTGGGCGAACACACCGCCACCGAGTTCGACCCCCGGGGCATCCTGAGCCAGGGTCAGGACGGCCTGTACCGGCTGCCCTTCGGGGACACCCACCTGCCCGTCCTGTACTCGCTGCGCGCGCGGAGCTGAGAGCGCCCCATGCCCACCCCCGGGAAGCACCCGAGCACCGCCCTCCGCCACCTGCTCGCCCTGTTGGACCTGCTGGTCGAAGGCGCACCTGCCGAGAGCTTCGCGCTGCCCGCCGGCGAGGACGTCCACCTCTCCGAGCCGGAGGCGGCGGCGATCGCGGACGCCACCCGCGTCGCGCTGCGCATCCGCCGCACGCTCAGCCAGCACCGCCGGCGCGAGGCCGAACTCGCCGCCCTCTTCGACACCGCCGGAGACCTCGCGGGGCTCCGGGACCTGGACGCCGTACTGAAGGCCATCGTCCACCGGGCCAAACTGCTCCTCGGCACCGACGTGACCTACCTGTCCCTCAACGACGACGAAGCCGGCGACACCTACATGCGGGTCACCGACGGCTCCGTCTCGGCCGCCTTCCAGCAGGTGCGCCTCGGCATGGGCGAGGGGCTGGGCGGGCTCGTCGCGGAAACGGCCCGCCCCTACTCCACCGGCGACTACCGCGACGACCCCCGCTTCCGGCACACCGCGACCATCGACGGCGCCGTCGCCGAAGAGGGGCTGCGCGCCATCCTCGGCGTACCGCTGCGCCTGGGCGCCCGGGTGATCGGCGTCCTCTTCGCGGCGGACCGCACGGCCCGTACGTTCACCCCGGAGGAGATCGCGCTGCTGTCCTCCCTCGCCGATCACGCCGCCATCGCCATCGACGGCGCCCGGCTGCTGGACGAGACGCGCACGGCGCTGGTCGACCTGAACGCGGCGTCACGGACCATCGAGGCGCACAGCAAGGCCATGCGGCGTGCCGAGGACGCCCACGACCGGCTCACCGACCTGGTGCTGCGCGGCGGGGACGTCACCGACGTCGCCACCGCCATCGGCGCCCTGCTGCGGGGCGGCACCCTCATCCACGACGCCGAGGGCACCGAACTCGCCCGGGCGGGCGCCGACCCCCAGCCCCCGTCGGCCCGGGCCGTCGCCGCCTCCCGGGCCGAGGGGCGGGCCGTACCCGTCGCCGGGACCTGGGTGTGCGCCGTCCTCGCCGGGCCCGAACTGCTCGGCAGCATCGCCCTCAGCGGCCGCGCCGACCTCGACGACGCCGACCGCCGCCTCTTCGAACGCGCCGGAGTCGTCACCGCCCTGCTGCTGCTCCTGCGCCGCTCGGTGGCCGAGGCCGAGGACCGGGTACGGGGCGAGCTCCTCGGCGACCTCCTCACCGGGGCGGCCGACCCGGCCGGACTGGCCGCCCGCGCGCGCCGCCTCGGAGTGAACCTGAACCAGCCGCACGCGGTGTTCGTCCTGCACCCCGAGACCGCGCCGCGCCCCCGGCTGCTGGCCCTGGCCGCCCGTATCGCGCACACCCGCAAGGGCCTCGCCGGGGCGCACCACGACGACGTGGTCCTCGTCTGCCCCTCCGAAGCCCCCAGCGCCTGCGCCGCCGACCTCGCGAACGAGCTCGGCCACGCCCTCGCCGACCCCGTCACGGTCGGCGCCGCCGGCCCGGCCACCGGTCCCGCGGCCCTCGCCGGGGCCTACGCCGAGGCCCGCCGCTGCCGCACCGCCCTGCGCGCGCTCGGCCGGTCCGGCGCCGGGGCCGCCCTGCGCGACCTGGGCTTCCTCGGCGTCCTGCTCGGCGACCAGACGGACCTCGGCGGGTACGTGCAGCGCACCCTGGGCCCCGTGATCGAGTACGACGCCCAACGCGGCACCGACCTCGTCCGCACCCTCACCGTGTACTTCGACGCGGGCATGAACCAGTCCAGGGCCCGAGACGCCCTGCACGTACACATCAACACGGTGGTCCAACGGCTCGACCGGATCGGCAGACTGCTCGGCCCCGACTGGCAGCGCCCGGAGCGGGCCCTGGAGCTGCAACTCGCGCTCCGCGTCCACCAGGTGCACGCGGCGGGATAGCCCGACCTCCACCGCTCAGGGCTTGGAGGGTGCGGGAGCCGCGGGGGCGAACTTCCCCGCCAGGGCCAGGGCGAGGCAGGTCGCGACCGCCGCGACCGCGAACGTGGTCCGCATTCCGGTGGCCGTGGCCCCGGGGGACGCCGTCGCCACGTCGGTGGTCGCCGACGCGAAGGCGAACACGGCGCCCATGACGGACGCGCCCGTGACGAGCCCGAGATTGCGCGACAGATTGAGCAGTCCGGCGACGACGCCCCGCCGATCCGGGCGTACCTCCGCCATGACGGCGGTGTTGTTGGCCGTCTGGAACAGCGCGTACCCGATGGTCACGACCGCGATGGGGAGCACGTAGCCCCAAACGCCGAGTGACGTGGGCAGCAGGGCCAGGAGCCCGCAGCCGGCGGTCATGGAGGCGAGCCCGACCAGTGTCGTCCGCCGGGTGCCGAAACGGTCCGCGCCCCGCCCGGCCGGCACTCCGGTCAGCGCGGCGACGAGCGGTCCGACCGACAGGACCAGCCCCACCAGGGCCTCGTCGAGGCCGAGCGCACGAGAGAGGTGGAACGGCCCGACCACCAGCGTCGCCATCATCACCGTGGAGACGAGCGCGCTCATCGCGAGGCCCGCGCTGAGCACCGGATCGCGCAAGGTCGACAGGCGGACCAGAGGTGACGCCGCCCGGGCCTCGGCGCGTACGAACAGACCCGCTCCGACGGCGGCGGCCAGGAGCAGGGACACGCTGAGGGCGCCGAAGCGTCCGCGGCCGATCGTCATGGCGAGCGCGTACGCCGCGAGTGTCAGGGCGAGCAGCAGGGTGCCCACGTGGTCGAAGCGGCTCCTGCCGGCCCCGGGCTCCCGGCGGTCGGCGGGCAGGAAACGGTGCGCCAGGAGCAGTGTGAGCAGTCCCAGCGGCAGGTTGACGAGGAACATGGACCGCCAGCCGAGTCCGGCGATCAGTGCGCCGCCCAGCGAGGGACCGAGCGCGGTGCCGATCGCGGACGTCGTCCCGAGCAGCCCCATGGCCCTGCCGGTCCGCTCCTTCGGCACCGTCTCGCCGACGAACGCCATCGTCAGGGCCATCATCACGGCCGCCCCGAGGCCCTGCACCGCCCGGGCGGCGATCAGCCACCCGAGCGAGGGCGCGACGCCGCACAGGACCGAGGCCACCGTGAACAGCAGCACACCGCCCAGCAGCAGTCTCCGCCGGCCGAAGAGGTCACCGAGCCGTCCGACGCCGACGATCAGGGTGGTGATGGCGAGGAGATAGGCGAGGACGATCCACTGGACCTGCTGGAAGGTGGCGTCGAACGCCTGCGCCAGTGTCGGCAGGCCGACGTTGGCGATGCTGGTGCCGAGCGAGGACAGCAGCATCGACAGTGACAGACCGGCGAGTGCCCATCGCACCGGGACCGGCCTTCGGTTTCCTCCGGCCACCACCTCGTCCTCGTCCTGTCCTGCCTGTCCTGCCTGTCCTGCCTGTCCCGCGCGGAGCGGGTTCACGTCACTGTGTGGGCTCATGGGCCGGAGCGTGCGCCCGCGGGCCCGAGGCGGCAATTCTTGTTGCCGATTCCGGGACGGCGGGATGGAATGCCCGCATGGACACCCCAGCGGACGACCTGCCGGACCACGCGCCGGACACCTCACCGGACAGGCCGGGCCCCTACCAGGCGGTCCTCGACCAGGTCGCCCCCCGGCTGCGCCGGCTGCGCGCCGCGCGCGGCCTCACCCTCGCCGCGCTCTCCGAGGAGACCGGCATTTCCAAGAGCACCCTGTCGCGGCTGGAGTCCGGGCAGCGTCGCCCCAGCCTGGAACTGCTGCTCCCGCTCGCCGGCGCGTACGGCGTGCCGCTGGACGACCTGGTGGGTGCCCCCGAGGTGGGGGACCCCAGGGTCCGGCTGACGCCCCACCCGCTGCCGAGCGGCGGTACGTTCGTCCCCTTGACCCGCACCCCGGGCCCGCTCCAGGCGTACAAGATGATCATCGCCGACCGGGGTTCCGAGCCGGCCCACCGTACGCACGAGGGCTACGAGTGGCTGTACGTCCTGAACGGCCGGCTGCGCCTCGTCCTCGCCGAGCACGACCTCGTCCTCGGCCCGGGAGAGGTGGCCGAGTTCGACACCCGGCTGCCCCACTGGTTCACCAGCGCGGACGGGCGGCCCGTGGAGATCCTCAGCCTCTTCGGTAGGCAGGGGGAGCGGATGCACGTGCGGGCGAAACCGAGGTAGCGGCGGCGACTGTAGGGTGCCGGGCCATGACCACCGCATGGGACACCATCAACGCGCTCGCCGACCGCTTCGACGCATCGGACGCGGCGCAGGGGCTTCGGCCCGAGGAGAGCCACGTCCTCCAAGTGCTCAAGATCGGCGAGGAGTTCGGCGAGGCCGCCCAGGCGGTGATCGGCGCCAAGGGCACCAACCCCCGCAAGGGGCACTCCCACAGCTGGGAGGACGTACACGACGAGGTGTGCGACGTCATCATCACGGGCATGGTGGCCCTCGCCCGCATGCGACCCGACGCGGCGGAGTACTTCGCCGGTCAACTGCGGCTGAAGGCCGGCAAGTTCCTTCCGCCCGCCGCCGGCGCGGCCGTGGATCCGACTTCGCATCCGATCCGTCAAGTGGCCCGAACCGAACCGTGAATCGCTCTAGGGTGCGCCCGTACGGTCACACCGCAGACCGCACGTCGCACACCGAACTGGGGGGTTCATGCGTAGATCCAGAGGGCTCGCGGCCGCCGTCGCCCTGTCCCTGGCCGGAACCGGCGCCGGGCTCGGCCTCGGTCTCGTCCCGCAGGCGGCGGCCGTCACCCCGCCCGTCGCCTTCACCGCCGACGCGCTGTCGACCTGGCAGCCCAACGGCGTGGTCTGGGCCCTCGCCGAGGCGGCCGGCCAGGTCTTCGTCGGCGGCACCTTCTCCACCGTGCGCCCGCCCGCGGGCGGCGCCGGCAGCGAGCGGCCGGCCGTGAACTTCGTCGCGCTCGACGCCGCGACGGGCGCTCCGACCTCCTGCGTCCTGTCCTTCACCGTCGCCTCCGGCACCGCCACCGTCCGCACGCTGGCCCTCTCGCCGGACAAGAAGACCCTCTACGCGGGCGGCTACTTCGGCGCCGTCAACGGCGCCGCCGTCTCCAGCCTCGCCGCCGTGGACGTGGCGAGCTGCACGGTCAAGACGGACTTCCGCCCCGCCTTCTCCGCCACCGTCCGGGCCCTCGCCGTCACCGACGACACCGTCTACGCGGGCGGCGACTTCCTCACCGTCGCCGGGCAGCCCCGTCAGCGCTTCGCCGCCGTCGGAGCCACCGACGGGGCCCTCAAGCCCTTCACCGCAGACGCCGACGAGCCCGGGCGCGCGGTCGAGGTCACCCCGGACGGCAAGAGCGTGCTGCTCGGCGGCGACTTCTTCACCGTCAACGGTACGAACACGCACGCGCTGGCCGTCGTCGACGCGACGAGCGGCGCGCTCACCAAGTCCTACCCCGGCTTCATCGAGACCAACTCGGTCGTCAAGGACATCGCGACCGACGCGACCGGCTTCTACACGGCCAACGAGGGCACGGGCGGCGGCGTCTTCGACGGCCGGATCGCCCTCGACCTCGGCACCCTCGGCCAGCGCTGGCGCGACACCTGCCTGGGCGCGACGCAGGCCGTGCTGCCGTACCAGAACGTGCTCTACAGCGCCTCGCACGCGCACGACTGCTCCGGCGTCGGCGAGTTCCCCGACGGCCGGCGCCACCACCTGCTCGCCCAGCCCACCACCGGCACCGGCAAACTGGGCTGGGCCCCCGACACCAACGACGGCATCGGCGAGGGCATCGGCCCGCGCGTGATGACCGTCGGCTCCAAGGGCGGCGTCCAGTACCTGTGGGTCGGCGGGGAGTTCACCACCGTCAACGGCGCCGCGCAGCAGGGCCTGACGCGCTTCGCCTCCACGGGGGACACCGGGGCGCCCTCGGTGCCCGTCGCCGGCGCGGTCGGCTTCAAGCCCGGCGAGGTCCAGGTGCGCTGGCGCACCAGCCTCGACCTCGACGACAGCGCGTTGACCTACAAGGTCTACCGGAACGGCGCGGCCACGCCGATCGCGACGGTCACCGCCGACTCGCTGTTCTTCAAGCGTCCGCAAGCCTCCTGGACCGACACGACCGTCTCGGCCGGGCAGTCGTACACCTACCGGGTGACGGCCACCGACGCGGCCGGCAACACCAGCGCCCTGTCGGCCCCCGCGAGCGTCACGGTCCCGACCAAGGTCGACGGCTACCCGAGCCAGGTCCGCGCGGACGGGGCCCGGCAGTACTGGCGCTACGACGAGTCGGTCCTGCCCTTCGTCGCCGACTCCTCCGTCTCGGGCAACCAGAGCGGCGCGCACCTGAACGCCCCCGCCCTGCGGCAGAGCCCCGGTGCGGTCTCCGGGGCGAGCACGGCCATCGGCTTCAACGGCACCGACACCCAGGTGTACGGGGACGAGCGGCAGACGGTGGGCGGCAGCTACACCATCGAGACCTGGTTCAAGACCAACACCACCCGGGGCGGCAAACTCTTCGGCTTCGGAAGCAACCAGGACCGCGGCAGCAATCAGTACGACAAGCACATCTACATGACCAATGACGGTCGGCTCGTCTACGGCGTGTACACCGGAGCCACCCGAACCATCACCACGACCGCCACCTACAACGACAACGCCTGGCACCACGTCGTCGCCACCCAGGGCCCCGGCGGGATGACCCTCTACGTGGACGGCGCCCAGAAGGGCACCCTGGCCGTCACCACGCACGAGAACTTCTCCGGCTACTGGCACGCCGGCGGCGACAGCCTCGGCGGCTGGCCCGACCGCCCGACGAGCGAGTACTGGGCGGGCCTGCTCGACGAGACGGCCGTCTATCCGACCGTCCTGACCGCGGCGCAGGTGCAGAACCACCACGCCCTCGCCACCGCCCCGGCGGACCAGGTGGTCCAGGTGACCGCCGCGGAGGACACGTACGCCAACGCGGGCGCCCCCGCCACCAATTACGGGACCTCCGGCTCGCTCGCCGTGCGCGGCACCTCCTTCTACGCGAGCTACCTGCGCTTCAACCTCCCGACGGCGCCCGCCGGAACGGTGCTCAAGTCGGCCGTCCTGAGCGTGAAGACCAGCACCATGAGCGGCGCCGGTACGACTGACACGGTCTCGGTGCTCCCGGTCACCGGACCGTGGACCGAGAGCGGGACCACGTACAACAACCGCCCCGCACTGGGCGGACCGGCCCTCGGCAGCTTCCCGGGGATCCCGGACGGCTCCGCGGTGCACACCACCGCACTGACCCCGGCGACCGTGGCGGCGGCGCTCGGCGGCAGCTACGACCTGGCGCTCGGCAGCACCGGCACGGACGCCCTGTGGCTGTGGTCCTCGGAGGCCCAGGCCAACGAAGGCACACCGCAGTTGACGCTGACCTTCGGCGCACCGTGACCGCGCGCGAGGAGACGTACGTGCTCACGACGAGCCGGTAGCACCGCTCCGGCCGCCGCCGGACTCCCAGCGGACCTCGCCGTCCTGACGGTGCTCGGTCGGCCGGAGTCCGCAGGCGGCGGCCACCGCGGCGGAGGCCGCGTGGTCCGGGTGGACGTGCGCGACCAGGAGGCCGACGGGCAGCCCCCGCAACCAGCCGGCGAGCCCCCGGGCGGCCTCCACCGCCAACCCGCGGCCCTGCCAGGGGGTTCCGACGACCCAGGCCAACTCGGCGATGCCCCGTGCCGGGGTGATCGTGGCCTGGACGGTTCCGACCAGCTCCCGCCCGACGCGCAGCCGCAGCACCCAGTTGCACCAGACCACCCCGGGGTCGGGTGACCCGCCGGCGAGCCGCTCGTACCGCGCCCGCAGCGCGCCGGCCGGCAGCGGCGCACCGCCGATGAACCGGTGGAGGCCGGGATCGGCCAGGGCGAGGGCCATCTCCTCGGCGTGCGAAGGATGGAGCGGTACGAGATCCAGCCGGTCGGTGGCGAGAGCGACGGGCCGAACGGTTGCCAGGGGCGCCGGCACGCGGACCTTGGACTCCGCCCCCGGGCGCGGAACGCCGTCCACGGCCAGACAGATGCCGAACACCCGGTCGTGGCCGGCCCAGCCGTTGACGCGGCCCCGGTTGTTGCTGATCCGCACGCGCCGGCGGGGGCCGTCCACCGCCGAGACCAGATGCAGGTACACCGAGCCCGAGACGCGGACCAGGACGATGTCGCCGACCTCGATCAGTGCCGGGTCGGCGGGTGCGACCCGGACCTTCTGTCGGCTGCGGACGAGCGGCACCATGGAGTCGCCGGTCGGCCGGAATTCCACGGTCTCGCCCCGGTCGACTCGGTCCGCCATCGCCTCGAGTATGCCCATCGGGCGAGTGTGCCGGTGCGGGACGGGACGGGCCAACGGATTTCGCCCGGTCGACCCGCCCGTCAGCGCGGCGGTTCCACCTCCAGGAAGCGGCGGCGGCGCGGGCCCCGGTACAGGAGGCACACCCAGCCCGCGCGCTCCAGGGCGGCCGCGCAGTCCGCCAGCCGCGCCGCTTCCTCCTCGGCCACGCCGGCGCCCGGGGGGCCGAGCCAGGCCACCTCCGCCCGCCCGGGCTCGGCCCCGGCGGACACCCGGTAGCCCGTACGCGTCCGGCGGCCCTCCTCGTCCAGCGCCGACGGAGGAATCCCCGCGGCCTCCAGTACGAGGGCCACCGCGCGCGATGGTTGCCGTACCTCCCACGGCGCGGGAACCGAGGCGCCCGCCGGGCCGTTGACCAGGCGGCGGATCTGCAGCAGCCCCTCGTGGGCCGTGCGCACCTCGGCCGCGCGCCCGGCCCCGGGCGTCCCCGGCCCGTCGCCGGTCGCCGGCTCGAAACTCTGCCCGGGTACCACCATCACCCACCGCCCCCCACCCACCCGCCGTGCCCATCTGAGTACGTTGTGCCCAACGGCCTGAGTATCCGCCCCGATTCCCCGCCGCGCCGCCGCTGGTCGAATGGGGCCATGACCTACGAGACCCCCTGCGGCACGACGACGACCACGCTCCGGCCGCGCATGCGGCACGTGACCACCGCCGGGACGGCCCTGGCCGTGGCCCTGGTCCCGCTCGTGGTCGGGGTCCTCGTCGCCAAGGGCATGGGCGCCGACCCGATGACCTCGGTCAACGCCCTGATCAGCGGTGGCGGCCAGCGCGCCGGGCTGCCGCGCGCCGAGTGGCGATGCCGCGGCCACGCCACCATGTGCCGACTGCGCACGGCCCGCCGCACGGCCCGCCGCGTGGCATCCCCGCGCCTCAGGCGAGCGGCTCCCGCGACCCGGTGACCCACGGACCCGATCGTCAGCGCCCGTACTGCCGCAGGCACAGGTCGACGATGGACGGCGGGACGGCGCCCTCCGCGGCCGCGCACAGCTCGTCCACCCGCGGCGGGTGCGGGGGCGGCACGGGTTTGCGGCGCGGATGGGCGGGCGCGGGCCCCGGCGTCCGCGCCCGCCGGGGCGGGAGCGGCGCCTTCCTGCTCCGCGCGGGGGACGGCTCCGGGTCCGGCTCGGGCTCGGGCTCGGGAGCGCGCGATACCGGCAGTTTCCCCAAGGGAAGGGACAGCGGTACGTCGGGCGCCACCGCAGGCGGTACGGAACCATGCGCGGGCGCCGGGACCGACCCCGGATCCAGGCCCTCCGGGCCGACGGTGACGCAGCCGGCGCTCGCGAGGAGCGCGACGAGGGACAGGGGCAGGGGCAGGGGAACGGCCCGACGTAACTGCATCCGACCACCTTGCCGTACCGTGCGACGGGCCCGGTCCTCCACCTCACGCCTTCGAGTGACGCAGGCCGCACGGAGAAGGTGGGAATGAGTGGGGCGGCCGGGGAATTGGAACGGCAGTACGGGCGACGGGGGAGGCGCGACCCCCGGAGCCCCGTGCTGCCGAGTCCTGCCCGACGAACGCCCGTACGGAGTAACGATCGATGACCGCAGCTGCCGCGCCCGGCGACCCCGCGCCCTCCCCTGATCTGGAATCCTTCGCCGGACCCGAGCCGATGGCCGGACCGGTGCCCACAACCGGCCCCGGCCCCGCCGCCGCCCCCGCCCCCGCCCCGTGGAAGGGTTGGGCGGCCGTGTGCGCCGTCGCCCTGGGGATCTTCTGCCTGATCACCTCGGAGCTGCTGCCCGTCGGCCTGCTCACCCCCGTGGGCGCCGACCTCGGGGTCTCCGACGGCACCGCCGGGCTGATGGTCACCGTGCCCGGCCTCGTCGCCGGATTCTGCGCCCCGCTCGTCACCGTCGGCGCGGGCCGGCTCGACCGGCGGCACGTGCTCTGCGTGCTCATCGCACTGATGGCCGCCGCCAACCTCGCCGCCGCCCTCGCCCCGAACTTCGGCATCGTCCTCGCGGCCCGGCTGCTCGTCGGCGTCAGCGTCGGCGGCTTCTGGGCGATCGCCGGCGGGCTCGCGGTGCGTCTCGTCCCCGAGCGCCACGTCGGCCGGGCCACCGCGCTCGTCTTCGGCGGCGTCCCCACCGCCTCCGTGCTCGGCGTCCCCGCCGGCACCCTGCTCGGCGAGCTCGGCGGCTGGCGCACCGCCTTCGCGGCGGTCGGCGTCCTCGGCCTGGTCACGCTGACCGCTCTGCTCCTGCTGCTGCCCCCTCTGCCGCCGACGGGGCGCATCACCTTCCCGCAGCTGCCCGCCCTGCTCCGGGAGAACCGCGCGGTCCGCGCGGGCGTGATCGTCACCTTCCTCGTGGTGACCGGACAGTTCGCCGCCTACACGTTCGTACGGCCGATCCTCCAGGACGTCTCCGGCATCGACGCCGAGTACGTCAGCACGCTCCTGCTCGGCTACGGCGTCGCGGGTGTCGTCGGCAACTTCCTGGCCGGGGCGCGCGACGCCTACCGGACCCTGCTCGTGATCAGCTCCTTCCTCACCGTGATCCTCGCGCTCATCGCCGTGCTTCCGGGAGCGGTCGCCGGAACCACCCTGCTGCTCGCCTGGGGGCTCGTGTACGGAGGGGTCTCCGTGAGCGTGCAGAGTTGGATGATCAAGGCGGCTCCGGCCGCCGCGGAGGCCGCGTCCTCGCTGATGGTGGCCATGTTCAACTTCGCGATAGCGGCGGGCGCCCTGTTCGGGGGCCTGGCGGTCGACGGCCTCTCCGCCCCCGCCGCCCCGCTCGGCGGAGCCGCCCTGATGCTCCTCGCCGCCGTCACGGTCTGGGCCACGGCGATCCGGCGCCGACCCGACAGAGAGGGTGGGTCGGGGCAGATCGGACACCCGGCTTGACCGGGCCCGCCCCGGAGGGAAAGAGTGCGCCGATCAAGAAGCACCGCAGCACCACCGCAGGGCCACAGCAGAACCAGCGCAGAGCCACCGCAGAAGCACCGTTTGAGCCGCACTTCGGAGACCCGCAGATGTCCAGACCCGTGTCCGTCCGCTCATCGCTCGCCCCGGCCACACCCGGTGGTTCCCGCGCGCTCGGCACGCCCGGATCGGCCCTTGCCGCCGGCGGGGCCGTCCCGGCCCTGACCACCCGGCGGCGCGGGGCCTGACCGGCCGGGTGGGGGCCGGCGCCGCACCGCCGCGCCGGCCCCGTCCCCGCCGGGAGACAAACATGTCCCACGATCCCGATGAGAGCGGCGCCGTTCCCGACGACCGCTCGTACGCACCCCCGTACGCGACCCCCTTCCCGGGCGGGCCGTCCCGACCGTCGACGCCCGCCTGGCCGTACACGGGGCCCGTCTCCCACATGTACCCGGACCCGGACCCGGACGTGTACCCGGACCTGGACGTGTACCCGGACCCGGACCTGTACCCGTACCCCGTGCCGGGCCGCGAGGCCGTTCCCGCGCGCTTCCCCGCCGAGGCCCCGGGTGTCGGGCACCGCCGGGAGCGTCGGGAGCGCCGGGGCGCCGATCCGCTCGCGGTCGCCGTCCTCAGCCTGATCGGGCTCGCCGCGTCCGGGGGGCTGGTGTTCCTGCTGACCGGCTCCGACGACCCGGAGCCGCCCCCGGCCAAGGCGCCGTCCGGGCTGTCCGTGCCGGGATTCCCGGGGCGTGCGGCCGGCGGGGAGGAGTCGACCAGCCCGACCGCACGACCTTCCGTGACCGCCTCGCCGCAGACCTCCGCCCCGGCCACCAGCCAGCCCCCGAAGCCGACGCCGTCCGCGAGCGCGTCGACCGGGAAGCCGGCGGTCCCCGCCGCGACCCTGCGCATGGGTGACAAGGGGCCGCAGGTGCGCGCCCTGCAGGAGCTGCTGTTCGCGCAGGGATTCACGTACGTCTCCGTCACGGGCGTCTACGACGGCCAGACCAAGCGCGGTGTCAGCCAGCTCCAACGCGACCGGAGCATCACCGGCGACCCCCAGGGCATCTACGGCCCGGCCACCCAGGCGGCGCTGGATTAAGCGCCGCCTGGGGTTGCCTACACCGATCCGGCGGCCGTGCGGATGAGGTCGAGGACGGCCTCGGGTCGGGAGAGCATGGGGAGGTGGGCGGAGTCGACCTCGGCGACGGTGGCTCCCATGCGTTGGGCCCCGAACCGCTGGAGCTCGGGGTTGACGGCGTGGTCCTGCGTGGTGACCAGGAACCAGCTGGGCTTGGACCGCCAGGCCGGGGTGTCGACCGTGGAGCCCAGGACCTCCGCACGGGGGGCGCCCTGGGTCGCCCACACCAGCTGCTGCTCCTCCTCCGGCAGGTCCCCGCAGAAATCGGAGATGCCGTCGCGGGCGATCCAGATCCGCCCGTCCTCGGTGTCGAGGTGGGAGAACAGCGGCGGTGCGTCGAACTTGCCGATCAGTTCCTGCGGGGTCTCACCGGCGTCCGGGCCCAGGGCCGCGATGTAGACGAGCCCGGCGACGCGGTCGTCGGTGCCGGCGGCGGTGATCACGTAGCCGCCCCAGGAGTGGCCGACCAGGATGGCCGGGCTGCTGACCCGTGCGAGTGCGCGGTGGACGGCGTCGACGTCCCCTTCCAGGGAATCGAGGCTGTTCTGCGCCGACACCACCTCGTGGCCCTCGCGCTGGAGGACGGGGATCACCTTGCTGTAGCAGGAGCCGTCGGCCCACAGGCCGTGGGCGAAGACGATGCTCGGCTTGGTCGGCGTGCTCGGCGACATCGGCGGGTTCCTCCACGGGGTAGTGCGGACCACGGGTCCACAAGTGCCACTCGGCCATCCAGAGTCCACACCGGTGCTCGGCGGGCCGCATCCCGGTGGACCCAGCCGGGTGCCGTCGACGGCGGCCCGCACCCCGGGTGCCCGGCCCGGCCCCGCCGCGGTCAGCGTCCGCCGGAGACCCGCAGGACCGTCCCCGTCGTGTACGAGGCGTCCGGGGACAGCAGCCACGCGATCGCCCCGGCGATCTCCTCCGGCTGTCCCGGTCGCCCGAGCGGGATGCCGGCCGCGGCGCGGGCCGGGCGGCCGGGGTCGCCCATCGCCGCGTGCATGTCGGTCTCGATGATGCCGGGGGCCACCGCGTTGACCCGGATCCCGTCCGGGCCGAGCTCCTTGGAGAGGCCGACGGTGAGTGCGTCGGTGGCGGCCTTCGTCGCCGCGTAGTGGACGTAGTCCCCCGGGCTGCCGAGCGTGGCGGCCGCCGAGGAGACGTTGACGATGGCCCCACCGCCCGACTCCGCCATGTCCCGGGCGGCCCGGCGGCAGCACAACAGGTACCCGAGCAGGTTCACCTCCACCACCCGCCGCAGGTCCTCGGTCCGGGCGTCCGCGAGCCGGCCCAGCGGGCCCGTCACCCCGGCGTTGTTGACCAGGCCGGTGACCGTGCCGAGTTCGGCCAGGGCGACGTCGAAGAGCCGCTCCACGCCGAGCTCCTCGGCGGTGTCGCCGCGTACGGTCACGCACCGCGCGCCCATGCCCCGTACGCGCTCGGCGACGGCCTCGGCGGCCGTCCTGTCACGGACGTAACCCAGCGCGAGGTCGTGCCCGTCGGCGGCCAGGCGCAGGCACGTCGCGGCGCCGATGCCCCTGCTGCCGCCGGTGACGACCGTGACCGGACGACGTGACATGTGAGCCTCCTGCGTGACGCGGAACGGAATGCGTGGTGCATGCAGCCGGATGGGGCGGCGCGGCAGGCTAACACCCCGATATCCGTTGGACCAGCGGAAATCCCGGCACGGAAAGTGAGGGCTGGTCAAGAACCGCCCGTACGAGGAGCTGCCCATGTCGACTTTGAGAGTCACCGCCGAAGAGCTGACCGTCCACGAGCACCCGAACGCCGACGCGTTGGAGCTGGCCCAGGTGGGCCTCTACCGTGCAGTGATCGCCAAGGGCGCCTACCGCACAGGCGAGTTCGCGCTCTACATACCCGAACAGGCCGTGCTGCCCGCCGAGCTGATCGAGGAGCTGGGCCTGACCGGCCGGCTCGCCGGCAGCTCCGCCGACCGGGTCAAGGCCGTCCGGTTGCGCGGAGAGCTGTCCCAGGGCCTGGTGTGCCGACCGCGCGCGCTCGCCGACGTCGACCTGGCGCGGGCGGCCGAGGAGGGCACGGACTTCGCGGAGCTGCTCGGCATCACCAAGTGGTCCCCGCCGATCCCGACCAGCATGGCCGGGGACGTCGAGGCCGCTGCGGACCTGCTGCCGTGGGTGGACATCGAGAACCTCCAGCGGTACCCGCAGATCTTCGAGGAGGGCGAGCAGGTCGTCCTCACCGAGAAACTGCACGGCACCGCCTCCCTGTTCACGTACGTCGCCGAGGAGGAGCGGATCCTGGTCACCTCCAAGGGGTTCGGCTCGAAGGGGCTGGCCATCAAGGAGGAGGAGCGCAACCTCTACTGGCGGACCGTACGCGCCCACGACGTACCCGCCGTCGCGGCGAAGCTCGCCGCCCGGCTCGGCGCGAGCAGGGTCGGCATCTTCGGCGAGGTGTACGGGGCGGGCGTCCAGGACCTCGCGTACGGGACGGACGCGCGCAGCGCCGACACCCCGCCCGGCTACGCCGTCTTCGACGTATCCGCCGAGATCGACGGACAGGTCCGGTGGCTGGACCCGCAGGCGGTGCTGGAGGACGGCGAACTGCCGCTGGTGCCACGCCTGTACGAGGGCCCGTACGACCTCGACACCGTGCTGGAGCTCGCGAGCGGCCGCGAGACCGTGTCCGGCAAGGCCGTCCACCTGCGCGAGGGCGTCGTCATCCGGCCCGCGACGGAGCGGTACAGCCCGGTCGTGGGCGGCCGGGCCATCGCCAAGGCGGTCAGCCCGGCATACCTGACCCGCAAGGGCGGCACCGAGTACGAGTGACCGGCCCGGGCCCGGCCTTGCCCGGCCCTGCCCCGCCCCGCCCGGCGGCACGCCGCGTTCGCCCCGTTCGAGGGGCGGGCGCGGCGTACGTGGTGGGATGGCCCCGGGCGGGGGTCCACCCAGTACACGGAGAGGTCGGGTACATGTCCCAGGACACCATGCGGGCGATGGCGTACGAGACGTACGGCGGGACGGAGGTGCTCACCGAGACCCGGCTGCCCATGCCCAAGGTCGCCCCCGGAGAGGTACTCGTCCGGGTGAAGTGCGCAAGCGTCAACCCCGTCGACTGGAAGATCATGTCGGGCGGGCTCGACGGCCTCATGGACGTCATGTACCCGGTGGTGCCCGGCTGGGACGTGTCCGGGACCGTCGAGCGGCTGGGCATCGACGCCCCCGAGTTCGCCGAGGGCGACGAGGTGTTCGCGTACGCCCGCAAGGACTACGTGCACGGCGGGACCTTCGCCGAGTTCGTGTCGGTGCCGGTACGGGCCCTGGCGCGCAAGCCCGCCTCGCTCGGCTGGGCCGAGGCCGCCGCGGTCCCGCTGGCCGGGCTCACCGCGTACCAGGTGCTCACGCGGCTCGGCACCGGCAAGGACGACACCGTGCTCATCCACGGCGCGGCCGGTGGGGTCGGCTCGTTCGCCGTGCAGATCGCCCGCTCGCTGGGCGCCCGCGTCATCGGAACGGCCTCCCCGCGCAACCACGACCGGGTCCGCGAGCTCGGGGCCGAGCCCGTGGAGTACGGGGACGGCCTCGCCGACCGGGTGCGGGCCCTCGCGCCCGACGGGCCCACGGTCGTCGCGGACTTCGTCGGCGGGGTCCTCGCCGTCACCCGGGACGTCCTGCACCCCGACGGCCGACACGCCTCGATCGCGGACCACACGGTGACCGGGGCCGGCGGCGCATGGATGTGGGTCCGCCCGGTCGGCAGCGACCTGGCCGAGCTGGGCCGGCTGGCCGACAGCGGGCAGCTGACGGTACCGATCGCCAAGACCTTCCCGCTGACGGAACTGGCGGCGGCGTTCGAGTTGAGCCAGGGCGGACACACCGCGGGCAAGATCGTCATCGAGCTCTGACGGGTGGCCTGCGGCCGGCTCGGAGGGCGGGTTGCTGCGCCGGGCCCGATCCAACCCCGCCGGCGCCGAGGCGCCACCTGGCATGGGCGGGCCTGCCCGGGCCTCCCGGCGTCGGCCGCGGAAATCCAGCCTGCCCTGCGCTTGAGGCACCCCCACCCAGCCTTGCTGCGCTTGAGGCGTACCCACCCACCCTCGCCTGCGCTTGATGCGCACCCCCACCCTCGCCTGAGCTTGAGGCGTACCCACCCACCCTTGCCTACGTTTGAGGCGCCCACCACCCTTGGCTGCGTTTGAGGCGCACCCATCCAGCCTCGCCGGCGTTTGAGGCGCGGGGTCTGGGGCGGAGCCCCAGTTTCGGGAAG